>ONNY01000007.1 GCA_900319305.1 uncultured Prevotella sp. | reverse complement strand
GCCTTGAACACGGAGTCGGAGGGCATCCTATAGAAACCGCGTGTCTGCAAGGCGGAGACACTCTCAGACATGATAAAGGGCTTGCCGGGGAAGTTCTGTGGCACATCCTTGATCCACTGGTGATGATAGTTGAAGCCGATGATGTCGAGGGCACCGCTCTTGAAGAGATGGTTGCCGGGGGCGGGTTCGTTGCAGCCTGCCGTGATGGGGCGCGACGTGTCGTAACGGCGTACGATCTCTGCCAGATGCTGCGTGAGGAGCGACTGCACGGAGATTTCTCCCTCCTTGGCGAGCGTAGAGGCATCATGACCTGCATTCAGGATGAGGTTTGCCTGTTCGAGGGTGAGTGTATCGGCTTCTGCCGAAGACCACTGCTCAAGCACCTCGTTACCGATGCTCCACATGAGGACGGAAGGATGGTTACGGTCGCGGAGGACGAGATCCGTGAGGTCGCGCTCGTGCCACTCATCGAAGAAACGGGCATAGTCGTTCTGCGTCTTCTTACGGCGCCACATATCAAACGACTCATCCATGACGATGATACCCATCGTGTCGCACATATTCAACAGCTCCGGAGCAGGGGGATTATGCGAAGAGCGGACACTGTTCACACCCATCGCCTTCAGTTTCGTGAGTTTACGGTGCAGGGCATCCTCGCTGAGGGCAGCACCCAGACAGCCGAAGTCATGATGCTCGCAGACACCATTGATCTTGAAGTTCTTGCCATTGAGCCAGAAGCCCGTCTTAGGATCGAATTTGAAGTCACGGAAGCCCGTAGTGGTCTCCACTTCATCAACGACCTTGCCAGCCACCAGCAGTTGCGTGCGTACCTTATATATATATGGGTCTTCACACGACCATTTGCGGGGCTTCTTGATATTTGCTGGTTTGCCATTGGCATCCAGCCACGTGTTCTTGACGGTGACCTTCTCGTTGGTGGGATTCTCATAATCCACCGAGACCTTACCGTTGTCCACATAGACACCCCAGTGCTTCACATGGATGGGATGGGTCTTTGTGAGCCACACATGACGGTAGATGCCACAGCCAGAATACCAACGGGAGTTTGGCTGATCAGAGTTATCCACCCTGACAGCAACGAGGTTCTCTCCTGCATGGATGAAAGGTGTGATGTCGTATGAGAAACTGGAGTAGCCATAAGGACGGAAGCCCACCTTCTGACCATTCACATAGACCGTGGCGTTCATATAGACACCGTCGAATTCCAGGAAGTATTTCTCACCTTCAACGGCTCCTGAGCCTGCCGAAGGACCTATTTCAAAGGTCTTCCTATACCAGCCGATGCCGCCGGGCAGTGCACCGCCACCGGCACCGCTGGGGTTGCCTGCATAGAAGTCGCCCTCGATGGCCCAGTCATGGGGCACGTCGAGTTGTCGCCAAAAGGCATCATGATACTCGGGTGATGCCATCGCCGCCGTATCGGCGAGGATGAAGCGCCACCCTTTGTCGAAGCACTGTCGCTCACGCGCCTGTGCTGTGAGTCCTACACAGGCGAGTAAGGCCAGAAGAATTGATTTTCTAATCATCTTAGGTGTTTGATAGTTATTGGTTTGTCGATGTTGCTATATGTCGCGTTCCAGATAGGTGAAGGTAGTATCACCGATGGTGAACTGATTGTTATGGAACAGCAGGCGACTATTTCCCGGGTGTAGCATCTTGCCGCCTACCATCACACCTTCTTCGAGCGCCGTCAAGCGAATACCCATGTTCGTCAGTCTGAGGTTAGCATGGACGGGGGCCACCTGTCCCTTGATATCCCACGTCATCTGCAATGAGCAGTCGATGGACTTTCCGATGGTGACCACCTCATCAGGATTGTTGATGAACCACTTGAAGAGGGCGATATCGATCTCCTTCACAGCACCCTTCACGTTCAGGAAGTAACGCTCGGACTTCGGCGCCAACTGTGCCACTGCCAGTCCCACACCCACACAATAGAAGATGCAACTGAAAAGCATCAGTACACGGATATCCAACGACATGATGCCCCTGAAGAAGAACGACCATACATAGAGCGACAGTGCTCCCAGGAAGATGGCAATCAGCAGGATGTATTTACGCAGGTGAATCTTGGTATCTGCGGTAGAGACAAAGGCTATCAACAGGGTCATGATAGACATCGGGATCCAGTTGATCAAAGCCAACCAGGGGTTCATGTCGAAAGCCATCGTGACAGATTCGCTGAGCAGGAACAGCAGGTAAGAAGCCAGGGACACAACAACTGTACGCAGGAAGAGGTCGACAACCCGCTTCAAATAGAAATACATCTTGCCAGCCATCAACGACAGTGCAAGGGTAAGACTGCCGCCCAAGCACATACCGAACAGGGGCAGATAACCCATGGTGCTCTCTGAGTCATTAAACACCGCATAGTTGCCCGTCTCAGTAAGCTTCGGCTCTACCATCTTAGCCACAAGTGACGGTGTTGTCTCGTCGAATTCCAGAATCAGGAACACATACAGGCCCCATGCCACCAAAGCTGCCAGAACCGACACGATGATCCACCTCATATGGTAAAGGGCATTGTCGGAGTCGAACAGGTTGATATGGTTGTAATAGTGCGAGCCCTTATCGCAATGCCGCCCATACTCCGGACAGTGATACTGATTCTCATCCCAGCATTCCTTATGCATCACGTGCTCACACTTCACCACTATCTCATCGCCGGGTTCGAAGGGTGCCTTACAATAGTAGCATGACTCGGAGACTGCTATATTACCGACGCTCATGCTGCCCGGTATATATCTCACGACATACTTTTTCAGGAAGAGACGGTAATTGACATACGGTATCAGCAACTGGAAAACGGCATAGACCAATAAGATCACCAGCAGTCCGATGCCCAAGCCCTGGAAGAAGACCACGAAATTGTTTCCGCCATTGACAATCACAGGATTATATACGACGCCAAGAAGGATGTCTGTGGATGCCGTACCTATGAGATGCCCGTCGTCCTTTGCAAACAGTTCGACAACCATCTTATGGGGGATGCCGCTATAGACCTTGCCATCAGGATTCTCGAAGTCGAACTCATTGGCAATGATGTCCTCACGTTTCATACCCATGATCGTCTCCTTCAGCTCAGCCCAGTTGAAATGATTCTCATAGACACCGCCGTAGTTCTTCGTCATGACCTTCAGCACACTCGCCGCATGATCATCCGTATTATCACCCGTATCGGAGAACAGCACAGCGTTGATGGAATAGAAACGGGTATTATATACGGAATCCGGCTTCACCATCTCCTCCTCTAAGGTGAAGTGGTCGGGGTCGATAGGCTCGTCGTTATCGTTATAGATCTGTTCATTGGAGAACACCACCAATGACACTTTCTTGGCATCTGCCCATACACCGAGACGATCCTCAATCTCCTTCTTCTTCAACAGGATGGAACGATAGAGGAGCTTGCGCTTATTCTGGGTAGAGACGAAACGGCTGTCAAGCACATAATCAGTGGCCTGCATGGTCTCGCTGACGGACTGATCATACATAAATGCCACATAAAGATTCTGACGGAACACGGTGCGCATCTCCTGGACGGCTTTCAACTCACTGGTCACCACCGTCTGCGGCTGATCCAGATCGACCAGCACCAGGGCTTTCGTTCCTTTCTTGGTGATATCCTCACCCTCGGTGTTCTTCACCAGCTTCAGGACAGGCTTACTCGTGGAGTTATTAGGCACACCACCAATAAACTCTGTGGCTTTCACGACGACCTGATTAGTATCAGTAATGGCATAAGGTCCAATATCCTCCTTGATGGATACAAAGATCTTAAACTCCTTATAGTTTGGCGTGAACTCCACCCCCATCACCTCAAGCTGATTTTTGCTGACGGTGGAATCATTTTCAGACTCAGTGCTGAAGATGTCATCCAACTCAGCCTCATCAACATTTGAGCCTGTCAACTCGTCGCATCCCACCAGGGACACCGCGAAGATTGCCATCAGTAATATACGATACATCTTGATCATGCGCTATTTTCCTTTATTCTTATATTTAGATCACAGGATACTGGGTATCCTTTCCTTGTTTATTCATCATTTCATTCACTTGCTTCATACTGGCCAACTTACTCTTATAGGCCTTGTATTTGGACATCATCATACTGAAGAACAGCAGGATGATGGCCACGGCAGCCAGTCCCATCACATAGTCCTTCACACGCTGGATGAGCGGTTTGTACTCCAACGCCTGTACCTTCTCCGACACGCTCTTCATCACCACGAACTGCTCATCGAGCACATTCATACGGGGTTGCAAAGAGGGCACCAGTTCGGCAGCGGCTTTCGCGGAGTCGTAACTCGCCTGCAGTTTCTCGAAGACCAACTGCTCACGCGCCTTCGCCTTTTCAAGTTGGGGTGCGAGCTTCTTGAGGAGTGACAGTTTGAAAGCCCGTTTATAAAGTTTCTTATAGACAGCGACCTGACTGATGATGAACTGATCGGCAGTTGCGAAATCAGAGATGGCTTTCACCATATTTGACCTCGCGTCGAGCGTATCCTTCACCGACTGTTTCAGTGCCTCGATGTTGGCGACCATCGTCATCAGGTCTTCGTCGTTGGCGATATCCATCTGCTGGGCCTGCGTATAGGTGGTCCACATCACGTCCAACGAGTTATACCGTTGGTTATAGGAGTTCATACGATCCTCCAGAACAGAGACGAAATTCTTGTTGATGCCCAGTTTGGCATCAGGAGACAAGGACATACTTCCCACCAGCTGTAACTGCTGGAAATCATCGGAGAACTGACTCAGACGTGCTTCGATCTCCAGTTTCAGAGCCTGTTCCTCTGCCGACAGTTCCTCAGGACTCTCTGCCGGTGCTGCCGCATCTCCATTCTTCAACGGCACAGCATGCTCCTGCGCCATCGTAGAGACTGACAGCGTAAAGGTCAACAGACCCATCACGAGATATCGAAGCCAATTACTCATTTCTCAGCAATGCTCATTCTTTCTTATGCAGACACGTACGGTTGAAGTAACGCTCGGCAGCACGGAAGAGGGAGACGGCCCGTTTCTGCTCTGCCGTGACACCACTACGACCACCCAGGAGTTCGTTGCCTGATTTGATGTTGTTCTGGGCTTCGTTAATCAGATCCTGACGCTCGATAGGATCGGTACTGACAAGCCAGCGCGATACGATCTGGTCAATCTGTCGGGCTTTCACCACCAGCACTTTCAGGTCGTCCTGCGATACAGCAGGACCACCAATGCCAGCAACACCCACTACCTCACATTTCATGGCTGCAATGGAGTCGACATACTGGTTATACTGTTCCCAGGCACCCTGTATGTCAGGACACGGACTCTGAACATCCTTCTTCTGGAACTGGTTCTGGACGGTGGCCTTCATATCCTCGAAGATCTTCTTCGACTCCTGGGAGGCGACCTGACCTGAACCGTATTTCTTCTTCATAGAAGCAAAACTCGTCTGCACACCCTCCAAGGCTTTCTTTGCAGCCTCCACCTCAGCGTCAAGACCGAAGCACGGATTCCGTTCGATGGTGATCTGATACTGCTGGTTCAGATCCCTGCCGAAAGGAATATCATAGCGGTTGTATTTCTTCTTCTCGGTCTTGTCCATCAGGAACACATCATGCAGCGTGACATTCACCTGCGTACGCTTGTTCTGGATATCAAACGTCTGGGCGATGAAGTCGTTTTCCAACTTATACTCTGTGGGAGTAGGCTGCAGTCCGTCATAGTCGATCCAACGTTTGAATGAGAACAACTTATGCGGCTGGGGAATGGAGGCCTTCACAAGTTTCGTGATACGATACTTGTCGGCAGGGTTAAAATCCACCTTATAGGGAAGTTGGGCAGGACGTAACTTACGTCCTTTGATCAACGGATAGAAATGCACGTTGTCCCAGAACACGAACAGCGACCTATAGGAGATGAGGGTCACCGTGAGGGTGTTCTTATCCTCGCTGAACACGAACTTCACCATCAGATCCATATCCTTGCTGTCAGGTTTCAGGGATATATGGTCGGTATATGACTTCCCTTGTGCCACAGTAATAGTCCTGACTGTCTGTGCCTGAGCAACAAACAACCAGAGACAGCCTGCCAGCAGAAGTATTATTCTATGTCTTATCTTCATACGTTTTTTATGATTGCTCAAAATAAATCCATTCTTTGGGTTCGCCTTGACGCGTGACCCAGGCTGCCACCTTCAGATCCTCAGGGTATGGTGCCTCTATCAGCGCATGATAGGTGTCATAGCGCAGATAGGATGCCACCCGCTGAACGCCCCACAGCAAATCGGTATAGGTGTCGGTCATATTCAGACACACCCGTCCGGCAAAGGCGCCGAAATACCGGATATTCGGATGCCAAGGGTGCGGGATCGGCTGTCCAGTAGCGTCGGCAGTGAGGAAACACAATGATGGCGGTGCGTCCACACACGGGTAGTTATGAGGCAGTTCGATCATCATCTGAAAGCCAGTGGCATAGAGGGGCTGGTTTTCTACCCCAGGCTCATTGAGCGTCTCCTCATTGGTCACGCCACAGATGCTACGCAGATGATAGGTGACGAGATAGGCCGTAGGCAGACCGTCGGCATTGCGACGTGTCACCTTGCAGGAGATGTCCTGACGGTCTGCCAGTCCTGTCTCCAGTTGTTGCCACTCATACCACAGACGACGGTTACGTCCGCGAAGTGCAGTGGCATCAAAAGCCTGTATCTCACGTTCCATCATACCACTCAAGCCTTATCTCATCCTGGAATAGGATCCGGTACCAGATACACCAGATCACCGTTATTCACATTATAGTCGGCCAGTTTCTGATCTTCACGACCGATACGTGGGCGCAGTACTCTGATCTCATGCACCTGAGGATCTTCCTTTCCGAAGAAATAGTCCAAGGGTGCACCCGTCTGATCTATCGACGGGAAGTCAAAAATCAGACGTCCGTCTTCACCAATGGAGTGACGCAGGTTGTCCATCAGCGTTGCGAGCGGGGCCTCCGGATTCACGACCTTGAAACGGACCGTCTTATTCTTGTACGAGATATCCAAAAAGAAATCTTCCATATCTTATTTCACTTTTAGTATTTCAATTCTCATTTCTCACTCTTATCTATCGTGATCGTGACCTGTATCGGATAGATGTTCGTGCTCCTGACACTCATCATGGCCTGCATCAGCGTCTCTGCCTGAGGGATCTTCTCCTCGAAGCCACGGCGGATGAACGTATTCTCGTTCAACAGGATCTCGACAAGTATCTCGTAGCCAGCCTGCAGTCTGTCCTGCTGCTGACGATGACTGACGGTGATGCTCTTCACCATCTGACGGGTGATACCATAGCGCGTCATCAGTTCCATATAACAGAACAACTTCATATCGGCTGGGGTCACCAGACGATCGTTGGTAATCATATAGTAACGCGACAGACTGGCCTCCTCCAACTGGTCACGCACCTCATCGCTACCTGGCACAGGTGTGGCAATCAGTCGCACGGAGGTGTTGTTGAAACCTGCTGGCGGCTGGAAGGTACTGCTGTCTGAGAGCTGACCGTTGATGGCAGAGCCCAAGGTGGTGACATAGGAGACGGAGAGCGAGATATCATTGCGGAAGTCTGCCGCACGCGGATTCAGCATCAGATAGACACCGGGGATGCGCTCTTCGGCATTCGCACGGGCGGCATCACGCATACGTGTCAGCGTCTCTATCAGACTATAGATCACCTTATCGTTAGCCTCCTCACGTAAGGACTGGAAGGCATAGAAATCAGTATAGTAGCGACTGATGAGGGTATTCAGCAGTACCACAAGACGACCTTGGTTGAAACGGTCGGCACTCATCTTACGCACCTCTATGGGGAACTGTCCGAAGATCTGATCGGTAGAGGGGCGTAACATATGCAGGAACTGTTGACTGGTGCTATCCACCTCTGTACCGATGCTTTGGAAACCAGCCACCCTGACAATCGGGGTACTGGAGGAGAGGTCGGCTGTATGCACCTCTGCATTCACCAGGATGATACTGTTGAGGATCAGATTATCCTTATCAAACACGAAGTCATCCTTGATGCCAGAGAACTCAAACACCATGTCGATGTTCTCTATCTCTGCCGGCAAGGTCTTATTGTGCAGATGATTCTTCACACAATACATCCTGACATTCTGACGGGCAAACAGATCCAGACACGACACCGACGCATTAACGGTCTGCGAGCCATTGTAAAGCACGGTATCGATATCGAAGCAAGGTGAGAGCGGCAACTCGGAGAACTCCCAAGGACTGACGATCGGCAGGATCTGTCCCTTTATCGTTACCTTGAGGTCCTTGAAACTACGGTTCTTCACCACGAAACTGAGACCTGAGAGATCTGTGATAGGACTATCGAACTTCAATGACACCTTCCAGCGTCGGCCGTCCATTCTGACAATCGAGCGGATCGTTGCATTGAACACATGGGTCTTGAGCAGGGGGATGAAACGGGCTTCCGTATCCGTCAGCGTGAACACATGCTCCGGCGTGAGTTCCATACTGGGGATACCAGATTGCAACGTGGCCTGGATAACAGCCGTCGCGGGAATGGCATGACCGATCTCATAGGGAGTCAGCATCTTGGAGAACTCCTCCAGCACATCACCCTTCATCTGGTCCAGCTCGTTCTCCAACTCATTCGACTGATAAGCCAATGCCGTCAGCAGCAACGAGAAGACAGGATCCTGCTCGATGCCCTCCAACTGGTCAGGATGATCACTGCTCCGCCAGATGCGGATGGCCTCCTGTAACAGTTCCTCAGCCCGCTGTTTGTTTTCAAATATTGTCTGTTTCATGCTTCCAATTCTTTATTATTTCCATACGCGCAGGGTGCTCTTATACAGATAGTCCTCCTTGGTAGAGGCAATCACCCCCTTGATCGTGATATAGACCAGACGCTCTTCACGGATATATGTCATCGTCACAGCCACATCGTCGAGTCGCTTCTCATAATCCTTCACGGCCTCCTTGAGTTCTGCTGCAAAGGTATTCATGTTCTTCGACGATCCGGAGATCTTCTTGGAATAGAGGTCACGCAGGCCATTCTCATAGAGCGTATCACCCGAATTATAAATCACGCCCTCATGCTCGTCGAAGATCTCGAAACGCATATTATTGAAGACAAAGCCGTATTTGGAATCTCCAATACTGTTATAGCGCGGTGTGGTCAGCAACATGCTCAGCGCTTCGTCTATCGAACGCTTGATTTTGTTCTCACGGGCCAGACCGCTCTTCACTACTTTCAGAGGTATTGACAGGTATGACATAAGCGTATTTTAGATCAATGGTATAAATCGTTCACTTTCCGGCTCAGGCACATAGAGTGCATTGAACAGGTGTTCGAATAGTTCCTGGTACAGACGCTCGTAGAGATTCTCCTTCAGATCGTCCTCCATCAGCTTCAGAGAACGGTTCATCTCCGTACGGAGTTCCTCCATCAGTACTGGCTTCATCTCGTTGTTGATATAGTCGGTGAGCGCCTGAGTCTGCTGTGCCAGTGCATTCTGCATCTCTTCCTTTACGAGGGTGATGAGTTTCTCCTTCGTTTCCTCCAGCAGCTTCACGATCAGTTCCTCGTGCAACTGGGCATACAACTCAGCCTTCGCCTGTTTCAGAAGGGCTTCGTAGTCGATGGTATTATCCACCAGCACCACCTTGTCGAGCACGGCCACCGCACCCGTCAGATAATCCTCAAACCAGTTCAGCCACTTCATGACATCCACCTGTCTCGGCTGTGGGATCACGATGGGTTGTTCTGTATTAGGACTGATGATATAGTAATCGACGGCATGGGCTATTTCCTGCAACAGCATCAGGAAATCATGCACGCTGTTACGCTGGCTATAGCCCTTCATGATGAAGAGATAGTGCAGGAGCGCACGCTTTCCGTCGCCTTCCTCCAGATTCTGGTGTGAGGTGATCGTACTCAGCTTACTGATATATTTCTCCACATAGGTGGTAAACTGCTGGTTTCCCGTCATGAGCAGACAGGGCGGTATATAGGCAGTGTCGATGGAGAACATACCGTCCTTGACGTTGAAGTGTACCAGCGGCATCACATCCTGTGACTCCGCCTCCTCCAGCGAGAGAAGGGCATATTCATAATGCGGACGGAGATAAGGCACGCCCTCTTTCTCGAAGGATGTCGTCGTGTCGCTGATGCCAATCGTCAGATAGTAACTGTCACCAAACAGCATGGGAATAGGGACGACAGCCTTTTCATCGGCATCTATTATCTTACCTGACGGTAACAGAGCCATACATCGCAGGTTCTCCACCTCGAATGTATTCTTGACGAAAACACCCTTACAACTCAGTTCAGTCCCAGGCAACATACCCATCTGTGTGCTTCCCAATGCGGCACGGATGGCTATCTGCTGCTGGAAATCCAGTTTCTCCTCCAGACCGATGAAGGTCTGGGCTGTGATCTCCATGCCTGGCAACCAGTTTATTCTTGAATTCAGATCCATAACCCTACTTATTGATTCAGTTCCGTATTATAATTCAGCGTCATGCCTCCGTCAGGCTTCTGAGGAACCATGTGCTGTTTGATCTCTATCACACATCTCACGTCGAAGGGGATCAGCCACTCCTTCAGGAAAGCGGTCAACGGCTCCAACGACTTTGCCAACTCCTGATAGGTGGCAGGTGTCAGCCCCGGGATCAGCAGTTTATATGTCACCTGAGGCAGCCACAGACGGGTCGTATCGATGGGACTGTAACGACCTTTGATCGTTTCCACCTCACAATGCATCAGGGCACCGAGAATGTTTCCCACCAAGCCGAGATTACCGCGCCAACGACTGACAAACGGTAATATCACCGCAGCCTCCTTTACCAGATCGTTCTGCTCTGCCTCTATATCGAAATTGAAGTATTCCTTCAGCAGATATGTCAGTTTCTGGTCCAGGAGTTCCGAAGCCTGACGCTCAATATCCAACTTCTTGCGGAACACATAGGTGTCGAAGGGAGCAAACGATTCGCTCAGCAGTTCTCTGCGCCACTCCAACTCCTTGTACTTCTCTGAGAAGTCTTCTCCGCGAAGATCGTCATCACGTGTCAACAGGCCCTCAGGCAACAGACGCAGGAAACCGTCGCGCGACAGTAGCACCTTGTCCTCCTTCTCATACACGGAGAGAACATCCTGGTTATAATTTCTATAGAACGTACCCTTGCCCTGAACCATCCACTTTCCGCTCATCTCGGGATAGAGATAGTTCAGCAGCACTTCGGCCCTGATCTGACTGATGTTCCTATTGATAATCATTCTTCGTTCAATTCATAATAATAATCCTGTCCGTCGGCCACGATATGCAGCACATCATGACAAGGAACACCTAATTGTGCCAGTGTCAACTCCCCATAAGGGAAATCGGCACCGATCTCTCTATATTCATGCTGGTAAAGTCCGCTGAGGGGCACACCACATAAGTGGTCATCCGCCTCCACAAAGGCTTCTACAGCATGACCCGGGCGCATCACGTCCGTACGCCGGTCGTTAGCGCGCTCAGTCACATAATCCACAAAACAGTCGTTCTCCAGACAGAGACTCACCGACTGCGCTCCCGACGTCTGTCCTATCAGACGAAGGACCTCCGATACCGACGATTGTCTTGAGAGTGCCAATGGACGGATAGGTGTCCAACACGTATGAACGGCACAGTCGTCATCATAGGCCTGGAAGTCGAGGAGTTTGGTGGTCAGGTGCTGCCCGTCATAGTAGAACATCTTTCCACAGAGGGAAGTGAACGTTCCCTGTTCCAAGGCCTCCTGATGAACCAGTTTCATCGCCTCCTGCACCTGTACAGCACCTATCACCGACGCCATCAGCGAAGTGGTAGGAGCAGAGCCCGCCTCCTCATGCCGACGGATTACACCTGTACACGACATCCGCTTCGCCAAGTCACGCAGGCCCTCAGGACCTAAGTTGCAGGCATAGCAGTTCTTTCCAGGTATAAACACCCGCGCCGTTCCTTCGAGTTCCTCGATGCCACCGTCCACCCAAGGCACGCCCGCGCGCATACACAACCGGTTGATGCAATAACGCGCCCAACGGCTGTCCACACAACCGATGACCACATCCATCCGGCGGATCAGTGAGAGACCGACATCATAGGCCACATCGCCACAGATGGTCTGTATCTCAACAGTGGGGTTCATAGCTTTCACGCGCTCAGCAACCACCTCCACCTTCAGACGATGCGCATCGGCATCAGCCTTCGAGAAGAGTACGGAGCGCGACAAGTTGCCCACCTCCACCACATCAAAATCAACTACGACAAGATGTTCCACACCTAACAGCACCAAGTTCTTCAGCACCTCGTTTCCCAAGGCACCGCATCCGACCACCATCACATGGGCAGCCGATACTTGCTGTTGTTTTAGGCATTCACTCATCTGTTAGTTATCTGGTTTCATATTAAGTTCTACATCCAACATATCATTCGGCACGGGCATCACCGTCAGTTTGGCATCATGATAGCCTTCTTTCTTCAACACTATCCTACATGCCACCGTTGCCGGCAGGTTCTCCAGGATACATGGCGTGATACCGACCTCCACCTGGTTCAGGATGATAGTGGCTCCCACCACGTTACTATGGATATTCAGCACACCATAACTGGCTTTCGGCAGACTCATGTCGAGCACTTTCGGGAGCGTATCGTCCACATACAAGAAGATCGGCTTCGATTCCAGCCCTTCTTTCAGCGTACTGACAATATAGAATCCCAGTGCCAGTTTTCCTTCCCATTTCCCATAAGCCAATGGCTCCCTGTTAAGCCATATCTGCGTTTCCTCATCCGGTGCAGTAATAGTCACCTGAGCTTTTAAGGAGTCCAGCGGAACATTCGCAGCCATCGCCGTAGAGTCTGTGACTGTAGAGTCGGCAGTCTCCTTTAGGATTCCGGGCGTGACAGCTCGCGCCATCAGCGGCCGCACCCACAGATCACTGGCCTGCAAGGTCAGAACCCGCTTTTCACCGATACCCAGATTGACCACCGTGTCTACATAGCAAGTCTCATTCTGCGTTACGAGCACCTGATGATCACCTGGCTGCAGACGGCCACTCGTTGCCTCGCCTTTCCCGATAGGCTGTCCATCAACATAGATGTGCCCTTCCAAGACCGGTAGTTTCACGGTCAGGTAGGAATAGACTGATTGCAACACCACTGGCACCACGATCTTTGCACTATCCACGACCTCCACCGTATCCGACAGTTCCTCGTAGAATGGAGCCTCTACATGGTAGCCATGTTTCCCTAACGGGAGATGAAATTGGGCAAGCCCGTTTCTCACGAGCGCCACTGTACTATCTACCTGCAAAATGGCATTCTCAGGAATAACCTGGAACACCACCCATTGCTTCGACAGTTTATATTCTTTTCCAGGCTTATCAGTCTGCATGATAGCCCGGTAATGCTTTTTCTTCCTCAATCCCTTGCCTGGAACCTTCCACATCAACTGTCCGTAATCTGGATGTTCCACCAGCAGGTATGCGGTCTTATGAGGAGCTAATAAGGTGATTTGTCCATCACCCTCCTGGGCCGCTATTGGTGTCTTTCCGTCGGCCTTGAACGTGAATCCTTTCTCGTCGGTCTTCAAGTCCAAGGTCGCCATCTTCTTATCTACAGGTAAAAACTTCCGCGTAGCAAGGTCGAATTTGACCCGCTTAAACTGCCCGATGCTGATTTTCTGTGCGGCACAAGGCAGGAATAGAACTGCAATCAGTAAGATTACCAGTAGTCTTTTCTGCATGCAGTTATTGTCCGGTCACTGCCGTATTGCCAGGACTGGTAATAGAGATGTTACCACCATAGGAGCACATGCACTTGCTGTTGTTAGTCAGTGCAGCAATACCACCCACCTTTACCTGTGAACTGCCTGGCGACCAGGGAGCCGTAATCACTGGTACACAGGGCATCGGGGTCAGCACACCCATAGCGGCAGACGTAGCAGAAGAAACCGCTGGGTTTGCTATCGACTGACACATACCGAATGTTGCAATATTGGCAACTGTAAAATCCGTAGTCACAGCCATCAACATGTTCATACATTTCGGCCTTGTCGGCACGATGACTGCCAAAGTGCACGGAGCCATTCCAAAACTGCACTGGAGCACAGCTCCTTGAGTTACAAAATTACCCATATTATTTCTTTTTTAAATATCTGGCTCAGCCCCTATAGGGGCCGAGACCAGATGAGATGATGTAAGTGATTACTTCCAAGGATTCTCGTAACCTACAGGACCGTTCTCGAGCTTCTGACAGCTGAGCAGGATCTCCTCATAGTGCTCCTCGCCGTCTGCCCAGTACTCCTTGTAGTGTACGCAGTAGCAAGCGGTACCCTTCAGGGTCTTCATAGCTGAACCGTCCTTCGTGTTCTCGAACTCAATCTCCAGGTCATGGGGAGCAGCGGGATCGAGCATCCAAGCCAGCAATTCGGGGTTACCGTCGTTCAGCGCCTTCACGCGGATGAGGATCTGGCCGCCACGAACGATACCTGCAACCTGACCTTCCTGATCAGTAGCCTGGTTAAACTTGTAGTTTACCAACAATACCTCACGAGGTGCAAAGTCCTTAACCTTCAGCACAACTGGTGTTACATT
The DNA here is from genome assembly GCA_900319305.1 of uncultured Prevotella sp. GTDB lineage: Bacteria > Bacteroidota > Bacteroidia > Bacteroidales > Bacteroidaceae > Prevotella. The sequence continues at coordinate 27,534 of ONNY01000007.1, read as the reverse complement.
CTCTGCCATATCTTGTTTCCTTTCTATTCTTTAAATTGTTAAACTTTTCACTTCTAATTTCTCACTTCTTATGCCCAAGCGTTCTCGAACTTCACTGAACCGACCTCGATGTTCTGACAAGAGATGACGATCTCCTCATAGTGACCGAGCTTGTCTTCCCAGTTCTCCTCGAAATCTACGCAGTAACCGCCAGTGAACTTGATGGTCTTCATCACCTTCAGGGTCTTGGTCTCCAAGAACTGAATCTCTCCATCCTTCTTCAGGAAGCGGTCGCACATCCATGCTAGCAACTCGGGAGTACCGTCGTTCAGAGCCTTTACGCGAACACGAATCTTACCACCACGGGGGATACCTACCATCTGTCCCTCACGATCAGTCTCCTGATCAAACTCATAAGATACCATCTGGACTTCACGATCTTTATAGTCCTGGATCTTCATTACTACTGGTGTTGTTGCCATAATTGTAAATGTTTAAAGGGTTAAACTTATTATTAATCACTTATTTATTGATAGTCACTGCTTATGCGCTAGCCATAGCAGCTTCCTTGTCCTTCTTGTCTGCAGCAACCTTGATGATGAAGTTCTTGGCTGCATAGAACGGAGTCAGTGTGATGTCGCAGGTGATCTGCTTGGTGATAGGATCTTGACGGGGCTCACCGATCTCGTAGTTCTGGAACAGGTTACCATAGCCCTTGTACTGGTTGAGGAACTCCTGGATCTTTGACTTCAGGTTCTTCGGGCTGTTGTACGGATCCCAGTTCTCGAGAGCCACCTCATGCACGAAGTTCATCAGCACCTTCTTCACCCAGTCGAACACGCGAACGATAGGATACTCCTTCATAGCGTCGAGGTCACCATTGTAAAGGGTGGTGTTGTTGAAGGCCATCACACGACCCTCGCTGTACACCATCGGAACAACCTGGTTGTCCATCAGGGCAGCAATCTCTGACTTCAGCAGATCGCTCTTCACACCCTTCACACCGTCGAGAGTACCATACTTCTTACCACCGGCACCCTGAGCCATGTTAGCGGTCTCATCATAGAGCTTACCGCAGAGGGCTGCAGCAGGAGCGATATAGAAAGCCTTCTGGTCTTCCTCGTCTGACGACATCTTCTCTGCCTCACGACCAACGATCCAGTTAGCGGTCATCACCACGTTCATCAGACACTGGTCACTGTCGCGATAACCCTCGGTGTTAGCCTGCAGATCGTCGAATGAATACTCATCAGCATGGTCGGTGAGCAGCATCACCTTATATTTGAATGCCATCTTGGCCCACTGGAGCAGATCCACCTTGTCGGTAAGCACAGCACCGGGAACACAAACGAGACTGTAGGCATCCTTCAGACTCAGACGGTCGAAACCGTTACGGAGGATATTCTCCACCTCACCGGCGAAACCAGAGTCGGGATCAGCGATATCCTCTTTCAGAACGTTGATCACACGCAGGTTCTTTACCTTATCAGTACCGCAGGTCTTGAAGAAAGAGTCGAGCTGACGATAGCTGCGCTCCAGATTCTGTGTAGCGTAGAGGGCGTCGGTGATACCCTGCTTCAGCACCTGTGTATATTTCTCCTCATCCTGCTTACAAGCATCAGCGAAACCGGTAGCGGTCTCCAGGCTTGTATCATCGAGCAGTTCCAGCCAACGCTTGATATCTCTCTTCAGCCCCTCACGCTTTTCCTTGAAACGCTTGTCGCTGAGGAACACATCCTTAGCGGCCTTACGCGCGGGATTCATATTATCTGCGTCGGGCATGAATCCACGAATTGCATTGAAACCACCAAAAGCGGAAAGCAATTGTGATGCGTCTTTACCTTTTTCCTGAAGCTCGGCACCAGCCTGACTGGCGGCTTGAGCTTTCTGCATTTCTGTATCTGCCATAATTCTTAAATTCTTTTTTCTGTTGCAAAATTAATCATTTCTTGTTTATTGCCTCAGGCTTTATTTATCTTTTTCCTGAAGTTGTTGCGACAGGCAAGCTGTCGGGCGACAAACGTCGGATTCCGGTCGATCCGTCTGTCGCAGAGAGGACTATTTCTCCACCATGATACGGAATTCCACAGGGGTCATTCCGACCACCTCCACCATTCTTCGCTGGAGGGTTCTGACGGAGTTATAGCCTGCTTCGGCACTGACGGCGGCGATACCGTACTCGGGATGATCCCGCAGCAACTGTAAGGCGCGCACCAGACGAAGATTCTCCAGATACTCATCGGCCGACCTGAAGATAGTGGAGTTACGGAACAGACGCATCAGGCGCGCTTGCGAGACACCCATCAGTTCTGCCAGTTCCTTGGCACCGAAGTCTGCAGTCACCAGCTGGGGCTCATTCTCCAGACGGTTCTCGAGCATCGCCAACAACTCTGCATCATCCACCAGGTCTGCCTGCATTGACAGACGACGACCGCGCTCCATTTCGGCCTTTAACCAGCCGACACGCTGACGCAGCTCATACCATGAGTTCAGCTGCTCACTCATCAGGAGGTTACGCCCCAACAGACGCACATTCTCCAGATCCAGACGCTCGTTCTCCTGTTCAAGACGGGCGATCTCCTGCTCCAGCTCTTCTATCTTCTTAGCCATTGTGTGTACCTATTTCAATTTAATCAGCACCTTCCAACTCAGAGAGCATAGACTGCAGCATCTGCTTCAGCTCGTCACGGCTGCCAGCCTCCTTCAGAATGTCGCGCAGCTTACGGTTCTGCTCAATGCTCTTACGGATCTTCTCGTCGGTGTCGATCTTGCTCTTCACGCCAGAGAGGAACGGACTGTTCTGTACCAGACGACCCTTACCGCCCTGTGCCTCGAAGTCACGCAGTTCACCAAACTTCAGGGTCTCAGTCACAGAACCACCCTCTTCGTCAGTAAAGGCAACCTCTACTTTGGGCTTGAAGTGTGCAAAAGCATCATCGATGTTGTGGATGTCCTCCACGAATTCAGGATTACCAGCCTCCACGTCTGACGTGTACTGGTCGATCATCAAAGTCTTGTTCTGATCGATCAAACTGACTTTCGCATTTGACTCCTCATCTGGAGCCATCGAAATGAAATTCTCTTTCATTGCCATAATTGTAATGGTTTTAAATGTTATACATGAAGTTAAAAATTATTTCTTCTCTTTCTTCGGAGCCTTCTTCTCTTCAGACTCGGCGGTCTTCTCCTCTGGGTTTCCCAGGCGCTTGCCGTTGACCACGAAGACAGCCTGTCCGTCCTTGTCGGCTTCCACCACGATAGTATCGCCTGCCTTGACATCACCGGCGATCATCATCTTAGAGATCGGGTGACGCAGTTCCTTACGGATAATACCGATGATCGGACGTGCACCATACTGCTGGTTGTAACCGCGCAGGGCGATCTTCTCGCGTGCCTCTGGTGTCAGCGTCAACGTGATGTTCTGCTCCTCCAACAACTTCAACAGACCCTTCAGGTGGATGTCGAAGATGTGGACAACGGTCTTGTCGGTGATCGGTGAGAACGGAACGATCTCTGTCAGACGTGCCAGGAACTCCGGACGGAAGTAACCCTGCATGATATCCATCAGTTCGTTGTTCTCAGGGATGATACCTGCGTTGAACTTCTCCACAATCGTCTGTGCACCGATATTAGAGGTGAAGAGGATGAGCGCATTGGAGAAATCGCCCACACGACCCAGACGGTCGTGCAACTTACCCTCGTCAAGGATCTGCAGGAACAGATCGAACACCGACTTGTGAGCCTTCTCGATCTCATCGAACAGCACCACAGCGTACGGGTTCTGACGGATCTTGTTTACCAACAGACCACCTTCCTCGTAACCTACGTATCCCGGAGGCGCACCATAGAGTAGTGCCACCGAGTGTTCTTCCTTGAACTCAGACATATCGAAGCGGATCAGGGCGCTCTCGTCACCAAAGAGGAAGGTAGCGAGGGCCTTAGCCAACTCCGTCTTACCGGTACCGGTCGGACCCAGGAAGAAGAACGAACCCATCGGCTGTCCTTTCTTGCTCAGACCTGAACGGGCCTCATACACGGCGTCAAGCACCTTCTTCACAGCGTGATCCTGACCGACCACACGCTTCTTCAGGGTATCTTCCGCACCCATCAGACGGTCGCGCTCCTTCGTCTGGACCTTACCCAGAGGAATACCGGTCTGCTTTGCCACGACAGCACTCAGGTCATCGCTCTTCAGTTCTGTACGCTGCTGGGCACTCAGTTCTGTCAGTTTATCAAGGATACCTGCCAGGAAGTCCACACGCTCCTGAATGGTGGCAATCTTACTGAAGTCAGTATCAGAATCGACACCGGCCAACAGAATGCAACTCACCTTGTTGAACAACTCATAGTTCAGCCAGTCGAGTTCCTTCATCAGTCCCTCGTCAGCCTTATCCTTTCCTTCTGTAGAAGCCTTGATAGCATCCAACTTCTCACGCAGACCCTGGATGATACTACCGGTCAGGTCGTTCATCGTCTTCACCTGTGCCATCGTACGGTCGATCAGGTCGAAGGCAGAGTCAGGCAGTGATTTCTCCGTCAGATAGCGCTTTGCCAGACGGATGGCATCGCTCAGCACGGTCTCATCCACCGTCAGTCCGTGATATTCCTCGTAAGCGGGGATTGCACCCTTCAAGATGCGCAGTGACAGATCGGCTGTCGGCTCCTCCACGGTGATCTTCTCCAACTTCGAGGTCATCTCCTTATCGGTCTCGATATTCTTCGTATAACCGTCAATACTTGAGGTGGCCAACAGTTGCAGACGACCCTTACTCAGTTCGTTCTTCAGAATAGAAGAAGCACCGAACAGTGAGCCCTGCTTATCAAACAACTTATCGATCGACTCAATGATCAGCACGGCATTCGGCAGATTCTCCACCTCCGTAATCACGTTCTTGAAACGGTCTTCAATCTCACCCTTGTACTGGGCATCACCACCGAGGGCAGCCGTATCCAGTTCATAGGCCACGGCACCACTCAGGAAGCCCGGTACATGGTCGGCAGCCAACTCGCGAACGAATCCGTTCACCAACGAGGTCTTACCGACACCAGCCTCACCTGTAATCAGCAGGTTAGCCTTGGTCTTACGACCCAATATCTCATAAATCACGGAAATCTCTTTCTCAAAACCGATCACGTTGTCCAGGTTACCGGCACGCGCAATCGCCGTCTTGTCAACACAATACTTGGCAAGGCTGCCCTTAGCACCAGTTCCGGCTGCGGGCGTGTGCTTTGTCAGTTCTGCGCCTTCCATATAGGGAGCCTCCACATTGGCGCCACCGGCCATCTTTGCACTGATGTCCGAAGGAGTCAACGGCAATGTCTTCAACTGATCGAAAGTGAAGCCTACACCTGGTGTCACCAGTGAGGCCAGGACACAGACGTCAGTGGTCTCATCGAGGTTAAACTTCACCATATAGTTTTCGGCCTCTTCGAGCACGGCCACCGACTCTTCACTGTATTCCAGGTCTCTCATCGGGCGCACCGCACGCGGAGCCAACTGCATCTGCACGTCAGCCCAGTCCTGCAAATAAAAATAATCCTTATTCAGCTCACTCTCGATAAAGTGTACCAATCCGATTTCCTTATGGAGCACAGCCTTAAACAGATGCGCAGGATAAATGGCATCACTGCAGTACTCCTCGGCAAAGGAATTGGCAATAGATTTTAGTTTCGCATTCATAACATGTCTAATTTTTAGATATTATTGGGTACAAAATTACTAAAAAGCGAAGACTTATAATCGACTTCACGCTATCAATATAATCGATTTTAACATTTTTTATACATTTCCCGTATCTTTTTCCGTAAACCATTCAACAATTGGCAAAGAAAAAGGGTGTGCCGCATTCCCGACACACCCTTCTTTGGTATCTTACTCCCACTCGATCGTTGCAGGTGGTTTTGAAGAGATATCATAGCACACGCGGTTCACGCCACGCACTTTATTGATGATCTCATTCGACACCTTTGCCATGAAGTCGTACGGCAGATGAGCCCAGTCGGCTGTCATCGCGTCGGTAGAGGTCACGGCACGCAAGGCCACGGGATGCTCGTAGGTACGCTCATCACCCATCACACCCACACTGCGAACAGTAGAAAGCAGGATGGCACCTGCCTGCCAGATCTTGTCATAGAGCGCCTCGCCGTCTTCACAGATATAATGACGGAGACCATTGACATAAATATCGTCAGCATCCTGTAGGATGCGCACCTTCTCCGGTGTGATGTCACCGAGGATACGCACAGCCAGACCAGGACCCGGGAACGGATGACGGGTGATCAGATGCTCGGGCATTCCCAACTGACGCCCCACACGACGCACCTCGTCCTTAAACAGCCACTTCAGCGGTTCGCAGAGTTGCAGGTGCATCTCCTTGGGCAGACCGCCCACATTATGGTGACTCTTGATCACCTTACCCGTGATATTCAGCGACTCGATACGGTCGGGATAGATCGTACCCTGAGCCAGCCATTTGGCATCCGTAATCTTCTTCGCCTCGGCATTGAAAACCTCCACGAAATCACGACCAATAATCTTGCGTTTCTGTTCAGGATCCGTCACACCTGCGAGGTCGGCAAAGAACTTCGCACTGGCATCCACGCCGATCACGTTCAGACCCAGCACCTGATAGTCGTCCATCACCTGACGGAACTCGTTCTTACGGAGCATACCGTGATCCACGAAGATACACGTCAGATTACGGCCAATCGCACGGTTGAGCAGCACGGCAGCCACTGAGGAATCCACACCGCCGGACAGACCGAGGATCACACGGTCATCCCCCAACTGCGCCTTCAGTTCAGCCACTGTCGAATCAACGAAGGAAGCGGCGCTCCACTCCTGACGGCTGCCACAGATATCTACCACAAAATTCTTTAACAACTCCTTACCCTGAAGTGTATGAAAAACCTCTGGATGGAACTGTACGGCCCAGATGGGCTGTTCTGTTGAGGCAAAGGCTGCATTCTGAACGTCCTTGGTGGAACCGATCACCTTAAAGTTCTCAGGGATGGCCGTGATCGTATCACCATGACTCATCCACACCTGTGAGTGCTGTTCGAAGCCTTTGAAGAGCGGATTCGTAGTATCCACCGTCTCCAGATTCGCACGGCCATACTCGCGGGAGTCAGCCTTCTCCACCTTGCCGCCCAACGTGTGGGAGATAAACTGCGCACCGTAGCAGATACCCAGCACGGGCACCTTGCCGACAAACTGCGACAGATCGACCTTAAACGCCTCGGGATCGTGAACCGAGTAGGGCGAACCACTCAGGATCACGCCGATCACCGAAGGATCGTCGTTCGGGAATTTGTTGTAAGGCATAATCTCGCAGAAGGTGTCCAGTTCACGAACACGACGACCGATCAGCTGCGTCGTCTGTGAACCGAAATCCAAAATAATAATCTTCTGTGTCATTGTTTATAATTGTTTGATAAATGATTCTGCATGATCGAGCGTGTCGAGTTTGCCCACATCCAGCAATTGCAAGTCGTGCGCCTCATAACCTCTGATCAAGTGATCGCCACAGGCCTTCAGGTAGAAGTCCATAATGGGGAACCGCTCCGGCCAGTCAGCCAATAGTGGCGTTAACGAAGGATGAAAGACATGAATACCGGAGAAAGCCAATAGACGATTTGCTTTCTCTCCTTTTACCTCGCCAGTCTCGATATTGGTCCAACCGTGTAGGCGCATCTCGTCATCAAACATCAGGTAACGCTTGGTCTTGCGCTCGCTCACTACCAGCAATGGGGCATCCATCGGGAGGGCGTTCAAATCGAGATTGCTGAGAATATCCACATTATGAATCAATATCGGCTCTGAAGGATCGAAAAGCGGCAGTGCCTTCTTGATACCGCCACCCGTCTCCAGCAGGGCTTCGGTCTCGTCAGAGATACGGATATCAAGTCCGAAATGATCATTGGCTGCCAGATAATCTGTGATCTGACTGGCGAAATGATGCACGTTCACCACAATACGCTCATAGCCGGCCTTTTTCAGTTTCATAATCACATGCCAGAGCAGCGGCTGCCCCCCTACCCTGACCAACGCCTTTGGCATCGTATCGGTCAAGGGCTTCAGTCGGGTTCCGAGTCCCGCAGCAAAGATCATCGCCTGTTTCATGCCTGCAAAGGTACTAATAAGTGGGCAATATTCCAAAAAAAAGTGTATTTTTTTAAGAAGTGCTTGCTCGTGTCAGTCAAAAATTGTAATTTTGCCACCAAATAAACTAAAGGCATCATTAAATAATGATTAAGAATCAGATTAAAAGTTCCATTCAACGGGCACGAGCCGGTATAGCATTCATCATTGCAGCAGCTGTACTCTCTCAGTTGGTCAATATGGCGCAATATATCTATACCCGTAAGAGCATCCAGAAACAGTCGGTAGAGAAGACATATAACAACATGTTGAAACTGCAGCGCACAGCCAAACTCCAGACGAGTGTGGAGAGTGCTGTGCAAGCCACGATGGGTGATGTGCGCGTCAACCTGAACAATCCTGAAATGTTTTATGGTATTACCTCACGTCTGGTAGCCAACAACGAGTATATCGTGGGCAGTGCCATCGCCATGCACCCAGGCTATTATCCCGATAAGGACAAGTTGTTTGCGCCTTTTGCCTATCCTGAGAACAAAGACGGCGAAGGACAGCCACGCGTCAAATTGTTGCCCTACGACTACACCCAACAGGAATGGTACGCCACCCCTGTTCAGAAGGACTCTGCCATGTGGACGGAACCTTATTTCGACAAAGGCGGTTCCGAAATGCTCATCCGCTCATACAGTTTGCCCATTCACGACCATGAGAACCGTGTCGTCGGCATCCTGACCGCTGATGTCCCCTACAAGGATCTGGCTTCGGAGGACGACTTTACCTATGATGAGATCGACAAGATCAACATCGTCGGTTTCATCTTCCAGGTGTTAGGTCTGCTACTCGTATTCTATATCGTATGGAGATATGCCTCGAAATTCAAGCAGTTCAACCGTCTGGTCATGGAACAGGAGTTGCTGACAAAGGAACTCCAGATTGCCAGCGACATCCAGACGGCCATGCTGCCCAATATCTCTGACATCGAGAATGCCCGCCATCACCTCGACGTGCAGAAGACGCTGCTCTCTGCGCCCGACGTGAGTGCCGACTTCTACGACTATTTCTACATTGGTTCAAAGGTAGTCTTCTGTATTGGCGATGTGCCAGGCAGTAACGTGAAGGCCGCCCTGATGATGTCGATCATCCGCAGCATCTTCCGCACGTCAGCCAACGCAAACAGCATCAACGGCGAAGCCCCGTCACCTGCGGCAGTCATCCGTTCGATGAACAATTCCTTGTGTTCGGTCAATCATAGCGAGATGTTCGCCACACTCTTCGTCGGCGTGCTCGACCTCAACAGCGCCGTGCTCACTTACAGTAATGCAGGCAACCCCGCCCCTGTGATCGTCAGTCCCTCTACAGGTGCCAAGTTGATCGACACCGATCCCAACATCCCTGTGGGCATCATGGAGAACTACGAATACACCGAACAGCATATCACGCTGATCGAAGACTTTACCCTCTTCCTTTATAATGACGGTCTGTATGAGACGGAGAACACCAACCACGAGCCCTACGGTCAGAAGCGGATGCTCACACGCCTCGTTGCTTCTGCCCACCGCAATGATGGACCTAAAAAAATACTCTCCAGCATGCAAGAAGCAGTGGAGAGTTATCGTGGTTCAGCACCTCAAGAGGATGATATCCTGATGCTGACATTAAAGATGATCTGATTACGGATACCACTTCACATTACGATCTTTCACCCAATCGAAGAACTTCGGGTAATAATCGGGGTCGCCTATACTATGGCACTCGTCTGCCCACTTGAAGGTGGGATCAACGAGAATCTTACAAGCAGGTTTTCCTGTATCTGCATAAAGCGGATGCCATTTTCCATCCTCTTTCTTTACCTCAATCAGAACTTCCTTCACCGATGAGAACGGGCCTTTGATGGAGAATTTGACAGGATCCTTCTTACCGGGATCATACTTTTTCAATTCTGGATTCTTTTCTAAATTGATGGTATTCACCATCATCTTCAAATCTTCCACACCAAACAGTTTGTGAACCTCATAATCGTCTTGGCCGTTGACACGAAGTGGCAACTGTCCACCAGCGGCCTGCAGCACACAGTCGGCACCGTCCTTAGTCAGTGTCACATCGAGCACGATATCATTGAAATCGAAGTCAGTGTTTTCCGAAGCACTGAGGTCCTCGCCCACAGGCTTCTCTGGGGTAATCAGAGTTGGATAGGTTTGCTCTAAATTCTTATTCACAGCAATGATGATATCGTTGCAGTCGTAATCATTATCATAAAGATCTTCTATACCGACAACCCACGAGTTATATAACTTTTCTCCATCTTTTTCGTCGTAAGTCACGGCAAAGTATTTGTCTTCTTCATTATCGTTCAGATAACGGTTTGTATAATACGTCTTGCCATTGATCTTCACATAGAAACCGACTCTATCATTAACAGATACGTCTGTAGAATCCCCGCCTGATCCGTCTCTCAATGTAATCATTTTGGCATGAACGCTCTGAGCATTTTCCACTGTGAACATATTGTAACCCATGGCAGCATCAGGTGTTATCCAATCCCCAAAACTCTTGATATATTGGTAGTATGCTTTTGTTTCCAGATCTTTGTCAAGCGACTGAACCAGCGTCACTTCATCACGTTTATCAGGCGTTTCATCTTTACCATAATGATAATAACCGATCTCAATGTCCTTTACTAACGTATTGGAGAAAATGATATCGAAACGGAATGGACCATTGTCTTGAAACTCAAAGTTCTTCTGGATGTTTTCAGGAACCTTTTTACCTTCAGGCAGACGATCAAAGATGGCATCATAGTAACTCCGGCTATAATTCTTATCATAGTCATCATCAATAAAGTAGCCGGTTTCAGAGCCACGGGTCATGCCACGGGCAGCAGCGACACTCGCATTAAAGCCCCAGTCCTGATTAGAAGCAATAGGAACTCCTACATACGTCTTAAACGCAGCATCATACTCTTCCTCCGGCGTCGGTGTTGGTGTCGGCGTCGGTGTTGGTGTCGGACTGGGCGGAATATCATCCGGTCCTTTCACGCAACCAGTTGTTAACAGCGCACAGATGGCAGTAGCCATCAACGGCATCAATAGTTTTTTCATATTGGTTGAATTTAAATGTTAATATTACTCATCCTCTGAGTTCATCCGCATCGATGAGCCCACATCCTCGTTATGGGCAGCATCTTCTTCCTGCTTCTTCTGGGCAGAAGCCTGCTGGTCTGTCTGCCACTTGATATGGGCATCCTCAATCTCCTTCAGTTTCTCATCATGGAGTTGGTCGCGTTTCTTCGTCCACATATCGCACGTTTCATCCACGCCCTTCTTCACTTTGTCCATATCCTCAGGCTTCTCGTCAATACCCAAAGCAGCAAACTGCATGTCGGCTTCCATCCTGGCCTTCTCCATGTCGGCCTTACACATGTCGTAGAAAGTGTTGGCGCCCTGTTTCAGCACGTCATAGCGGTCGTCATTCACCTCAGGCATCTTCAGCCTCAGTAACTGCACTTCCTGTTCGCCACCGTCTTCACCGGCATTCACCTTTTCCTTTTGTACTTCCTGGATAAACTCCGGATGGAACTTCATGACCGCCTGTTGAATGTCGCGCATGTCATCCTGGATCTTCGGCACAATATAAAGTGAATAGTCGTCACCTGTCCTCTTACCGGCATACGCCACATCTTCCAGGTTCTTAAATTCATCCTCTATGGGCACCTGTATGGGCAGCAACGAGGCTTCCTCGGCTTTCACACAGAGATTCAGATAACGGTAGTTCAAGGCTCCTACATAAGCCTTCAGTTGTTCTGAAAGTTGTCCCAACTGATTGATAATAGCTCGTTTCATATCCTAATTTTTTTAATATTAACTTTTATACGGTGGCTATTCTTTCGGTGCATCCTCGGTCTTGAGTTTTGCACTCAGGCTGCCACCGCCGCCTCCGGAACCGGCTCCCATGCCATCGCTGATGTTAGGCGACTTGAAGGCACTCTTGGCCTCGATGCTGTCGCCAACCACCTTCGGAGCCTTGAGCTCGTCCTTGACCTCCGTCTTGGCATTGATGGTTGTCTCGCCATAGACCTGGGTCTTGTCGCCGCCCAACGAGGCTTTGCCGCCGTCGAGCTGCACCACGGCCTTGCCGTCGCCCTGCTGGATCTCCAGCGTCTTGTCGGCAAAGGCACCGATCTCCTCGCTGACAGCCTGGATCTTCTTGCTCTTGATATCCTTCGACTTCGAGCCGACATACATCTTCTCGCTGACGAGGGTCATCGTGCTGCCTGCAGCCAGTGCCGAGTCGGTGAGTTTCTCCTTATCGACATCCATCGACTTCACGGCCACCGCCTTCGCATTCAGGCTGATGCTACCCGTAGCCTTGCCTTCGGTATCGGCAGCCAGCATACCCATCTTCTCCGAACGCAACTCAATCTTGCTGTCTTTCGTCAGCGTCTTAGGCTTCAACTTACCGTCGGCCACCTCGTAATCGAGGGTCTCCACGGCCACCGTCTTCGAACGGATGATCACATCACCCTCAGCCGTATATTCGCCCTTGGTCACCTTACCCTTGTCGTCGCGTGTGATGTCCTTCGGATTCGTCGTAGCCACCTCAATGGTCTTGGCGGTGATGTTCACCTTACCGTCGGCAGCCAGGCCCTTCTCAGTATAGGCCTTATCCTTCTGCTGGTAGTCGATCGCCTCAAGACTGATGTCCTTCGACGAGATGCTCACCTGACCGGCAGCAGTAATCTCGCTACCATCGGCCTTCGGATTGGCAGTTGTGATCAGCACATTCTCCGATGACACACTGAACACACCCTTTTCTACAAGCGTACCGTCGGCCTGATTCATGCTGATACCCATCTGGGGCGTCCAGACGGTCACGCCTGCACCACTGTTCGTACGCAGATTGCCGTCGCCGTCTTTCGTGGTCATAGCGATACTCTCAGCGTTCAGCGACAGTTGGGCCCCTGTGGTATCCTTCTTGAAGTCGTCACCCGACTTGATGTCTTTCTTCTCAGCCTCCAAGGCATTGATCTGGCGGTTGAGTTCTGCCTGCTTGGATATACCGTGGATGAAATCAACGGTCAGACGGTACAGGGTAGGCATCATGCTCTCCACCTTGGCACGGTCCTTCTCGATATCCACCATGTTCACACGGGTGTTCATGAAACTGTCGTTCTTCTTTTCCTCATCGTCCATGATCTTCTGCAGGTCTGAGAAGAACTTCTCGATATCGGACTTCTGCTTGGAAGTGAGCGTCTTCAACGCATCCTTCTGCTTCTTCAGCGCCGTCACATTGGCCTCGATAGCGGCCTTGCGCACCTCACTGGAGGAAGAGGCATCGATATCCAACATCTGATCGGAATGAATGGTGATACCACTCTCACCAGGAATGGCGATCGGTCTGGAGAAAGCATCCGTCGCATCATTACTCTGGAGCACCACCGAACGGGCCTGTGTCAGTACGGCGGAATGAGGATAGACCACCGCCTCCAGACCGTCGATACCGGGATCGACCGCTGTCTGCTGAATGATGGGAGCCCGGCTGATGATCGAGCCGGCCTCACCGACACCCTCGACATCCACCTCCGTGCCTCGGATAATCACCTTACCACCGTCTTTCAGGTCACCGCTCCTATCCACGTGACCGATGATGATCTCAGGAGCCGAGAGCACGATGCGATGCTCATCATATATATACTGGCCATTGTCCAGACGCTCAAAGATATCGGTCTTCATCTGCTGAACGGCCTCTTTCTGCTTGTGAATCTCAGCGAGATCCTTCTCTACACTATTCTGGAAGTCACTCAGGACCTTCTTCCAATCGTCAAATATATAATCCATAGTCGTTCTCCTTTTTAATTATTATAAGCTTAACATCACGTTTCTGACTCTTGTGACAAATCCGTTGCCTGCCGGACGATCCATACCATCATCGTAGTTTTCCCAACCACCGACGTTGGCACGGTATATACCTCTGTCAAGAACCATCGTACCGTCTCCGCTCGCAAAGAGTATCTCGCCCTTCTTGCTGGAGCCGAATGAGCAGTCATCGTTGAAGGCCATAAAGCCTTTGATGTCAAACATACCCTTCAGCGGGTCAACGATATTGCTGGCAATCTTATCCGAGACCTTATCCCATGTACTCTTACTCTCCTTCTTACGAAGCGTCTGTATGCTGTTACAATACTTGGTCCAGTCAGCATCCGAGCAGTCGGGCTGCGGTTCCGGGAAGACTGTGGCCTTCATGCCGATGCCGTCACTTTCCGTAGCCGAACGCGGGATCTCAAAGGCATTCACCAAAGCGATGACAAGCTTGCGGAACACTTTCTTCGTCTCGTCTGCCGAAACCTGGAACTCTGCATTGAACTGTTTATACTCGTCCTTATCCTTCAGCGTCAGGAACAGGCAGTCGTCAGGCAGCTTATTATTCATAACCACACTCCTCAGCTTATCATAGGCTGCAGGCAGCTGCTGCGGACTCACGTCGAAGGTCTTCAGCACCTTAATCATCAGAGCAAGCTTCTTGACAGCCTTAACCATCGCGTCTTTCTTGATGGTCTGCTGGGCAATAGCATCCTGCCATCTTCTTCTCCTGAAGTTCGGGTCTTCCATCCTTCGCTGTGCAATCATGCCTAAAGCAGGAAGGAAATTCTTAATGATATCCTCATCAATATCATCATCTTCCTTCACATCCCTATAGATGCCCTTGAATTCAAAGATCTCCTTCTTGGCCTTAGTAGGATCATCCCAAAGCGCATTGATAATCTCATCCAGTCCCTTGCATTGTGCCTCGCCCTTGTCATTCTTACATTCGTTGATCAGCGTTGCAAGCGCCTCCTTTCTCTGGCGGGCATCATTATAAACAGACCCCAGACGAGAATAGTTGTAGTCAACCTGTTCTTTCAGCTTCTCAAACGACTTGCAGCAAACCAAATCCCCAAATGGCGCATCTCTATAGTCATCCATTTTCTTCTGCTTATAGGCGTCAATCGGATAACCTGCCTTCTTTCCGCCGGATTCCAGCATCATATAGCGGCCTGCCGTTATCTGGACCTTGCCTTCCACAGGTTTGAAGATTACCTCTATGATATGACGGATCAGCGAGAGGTCGGTGATGTTCACGAGCAAAGATGCTGCCTTAGAGGTTACAGTCTTGGTGATGGTAGAAGCCAATGTCACCGCATCTGCATCCTCACCATCCATATACCAGCGCTGCTTGATGTTCTTACCCGAAGTCAGCGTAAGGTTACCGCCAGCCTCAATCGACACATTCTTACCCTTGATTTTGATGTCACCGTTAGGTGCACTGATGGTAATGCCCGTGAAGGCATCGATCTTCACATCACCCCAAGGCGACTTGATGCTGACGTTACGGTCATTGGTACTACCCTTGATGCTGTAGAAGCCGTACTTGTCCGTCAACTCAATGTTTCCCTCCAGGTTCGCACTCTTTTCGAAATCCAGACCCGGAAGTGAGTCACCCGGCCAGAAGCCCTGAAGCAGTTTGAGTCCGGGATTGAAGGAAGCCAGCAACGCGGTCAGGCCTGCACCCGTTCCGTCGGTCATCAGGATCTTCTGTTCCGCCGGTGTCTGGAACACCTGCTGGTAAGTCTTCATCTGAGCAGGCATCTTAGCCTCCACGGAACCCATCACGTAGGGGCGCTCAATATTGCCCGCCACGTAATTGACGATCACTTTCTGACCCGGGAAATGCCAGTTATAGGCACCCGACTTGGAAGAACCGCCTGCAGGGGAATAGAGCAGCCAGGGCGAACTCCACTCCTTGTCACCTTGCCAGCCGTACTTGATGCGCACGCGATTCTGGCGCAAGGGATCTTCTTTCGTTCCCTCAACCACCTCTGCCAACTGCGGACCGGAGCGGCGGATATGTCCCTCAGGAATCACCGAAGGATAGCTGGTGTATTCATAGACCTTGACTTTTTCCGTTTTCTTGTCTCCAGTCTCCTTATCCGTGACCTCAACCTCCTTTTCTTCCACCACCGAAGAATCCGCAGGAACGGCAGTCACCTTATAGCAGACCTTCGACATGTCAACCCTGACATCCACATATTGGTTATCCACGATGGCCATCTTCTCCGGCTGATAGCCCTCCACATTCACCACCAGATAAGTTTTCTTGTCGTAAGTGATGATCTGGCCCAACTTGATGTCAGGATAGGTCGTGTCGAAATCCATTACAATGGCATTGCGCCCGGATGCGAACTCCTTCTCCACGATATTGATGTACTCCTTCGTATTCAGGAAGGGCTTGTACTCAGAGAACTGGTTGAACTCAGTAGAGCCATTGAACTGATTATCGTTAAACTTGGTCTCTTTCCTTTTCTTGCTGAAATAGTCACTGTCGAACTTATCGTTCTTTTCATCACTGAGCATATTGGCCTTTTCCAGGTCAATGATATCGTCAACACCAGTGTCAACCAGGAATTGGAAGATGGTCTTGTCGTTGTTCAGGAAGGCAGCCAGTTTCTTCACCACATAGATATCGCCGTCCAGATCCTTGAAGTTAAGCAGACTGTTCATACGGGTCTTGACCGTATCGTACTTACCTTTGAGCAGGTCGTTCTTAAGGATCTGCTCGTCAATCGGCGCCTCTGCATTGAGCTGTCCGGGATTCGACTGCTTCTGCTGGGAAGTCAGGTCACAATAGGTGACCGACTCTGCCGATGCCTTATAGTCGGTATTGGCAATAGCCGCATAGCCATAGCCTATCAACAGCTTCTTGTCCTCATAATACATAAACTCACCCCATCGGTTGGTGGTGCGCTTCAGGAAGTCATAGAAACTCTCGTTATACTGCACGAGATAAGGGAACAGATGCTCCGTACCCGCCTTGTTGCCGTCTTTATCCTTGGCCAGCTTGATGTGCTTCATGTTGGCATAATCGAAATCCACCGTCTTTGTCGCATCATAAGGCAGCTTATAGTTCTTGATCTCATTTTTCAGGATGTCCTCGCCCAACTTCTGCGAGACGAACGTACGGCAGTAGTCCTCCTGAGTCAACAGGAAGTCGGGACTGTACATCTTGAAGGTGACATACATCGCATCCTTCTTATAGGTAGGCTTGATCTCCTGCACGAAGTAGTCGTCACACACCAGCTTGTCGTCACACTTCAGGATCACCTTCTTGTTGAGGAACGATGCCTCCAGGGTGTCTCTGGGAATGGAAGCCAGAAGGGTCACATTACTGTTTTTTTGTTCATTATCCGAGGTTCCCGGGGCAATCTGCACCTCGGCATGGATCTCGTTCGGACTGTACATCTTCTTGGTGAAGCGTCCGTTCTGGAGATTCAATGCAAAACAAGTCGTACCAGAGCCTTCTGATTTTACGCTGCTAGATTTCCTCGGATCATTAGGATCACGGACAAGGGCGGTCTTTGTCCAGGGCACCTTGTAATAACAATAACCTTCCTTATGCTCGGAGCCTGTGGACATCGTGATGTTGATAGAACTTTCTTTAGAACCATCAGGCTTCAACGTATCTGTTACGCCGCAAAATGTCAATTCAAACTTTGCCATAGACTTTTTTTTAATTTAATGGATGAATATACTCTTTAAATTATTCTGCTCTTCCCTACCCAGATAAATGGTAGAGCGTACGAGCACCTTCACATCGAGTTCCATCTGCTTGTCGAGACCGCTCTCATCGCGCAGGCTGCTGTACTTCTCCTCCACACTGACCACATAGCCGTTCACCACCATGCCGTCCTCATAACCTGCCAGACGCGAGTTGTTGTCGTAAGTCACATTGAACAGGATGGAGAAGTCATTATGTCCGTTCAGTGCCAGACGCTGATACAGTTCTCTGGCATGCGACGGTGAATTCACACGGATCGTAAACTTCAAGATGACGGGCTTCGAAGCACCATACACATCACTGGAGTTGTTACGCATACGTTCACACTCGTATGAGAAATTCTGCAAGACCAGACATTTCTCCTTCAGCACATTCTTGGGGTTCTCCAGGAAACTATCCTGAACCAGCACCGCTCTTAACTCATTAGAAAGTGTAGCCATAACCTAATACTATTTATAAATGCTGAAACAATACATCGTCAACTGTTATCGACTCTGCCTCGATGGCGAGCGTCAGATTCCTGCGCCTTGAAGAGTTGATATCATAATTCTCAGAGAGCGAGAAGCACTTGGCATCCTCGAAATAGATGACCTGGGCGTCTTTCTCATCCAGTTTGGCCTCTGCGGCAAGACTGATGACGATTCGACCACTTTGCACACCTTGGCTGTCATACCACTCAAACAGGTTCAGATCGTTCTTACCTGGAGCCACGACATCCACTTCCAGTCTTTCACAACGTGCCATACCTTCTGGACGGTAGGAGTTGTAAGGGCGAGTAAACACAAAACGGCAATCAGAAACCAAATAACTTTTGGAGTAACGGCCGATATTGTTATCGCCAAATTCTAATGCTGCTATTAATGCCATATTTTTAACTATTTAAAATTTTTACTGCAAAATTACAGCCAAATAGGGTTGTATGCAAATATTTAATCCATTATTTATCCTACTTGTTGCGACACAGACGCCGACAAACGACAAACAGCCTTCGCTCAGGCTTCCGACTGTCGCGCCTCCAGGGTCTGCGTGATATGTTGTTCGCGGTGGCAGATGCGCACCTCAATACCAAACTTCTCGTGGATATGCTCAGCCAGATGCTGGGCAGAATATACGCTGCGATGCTGACCGCCTGTACATCCGAAACAGAACATCAGCGAGGTGAAGCCACGCTGGATGTAACGGCGCACATGGGCATCGGCCAACTTATATACCGAGTCGAGGAACGTCAGGATTTCACCGTCGTCCTCCAGGAATCGGATCACGGGCTCGTCGAGACCCGTCAACTTCTTATAAGGCTCATAACGACCCGGGTTGTGGGTGCTGCGGCAGTCGAACACGTAGCCGCCGCCGTTGCCGCTCTCATCCTCAGGGATACCCTTGGTAAACGAGAAACTGAACACGCGCACCACCAACGGACCCTGCGCATCATACTTCGAGAAGGTGGCAGGTCCGTCCTGCGGGTGTGCCTTATAAGGATTCAGGTCGGTAGTCTTATAACCGTCGGCACGGCTGCCGATCGTCTCTATCTGGGCATACTGCGGCAGTTCGGTGAGCTGTCGGAGCACCTCCATCAGATAGGGGTAATGGAATTGCGACGAGCTGTCCAGCAGCTCGCGCAGATTCTGGATGGCCGGCGGTATCGACTCGATGAAATGCTTCTTCTGCTCGTAATAGCCACGGAAGCCGTAGGCACCCAGCACCTGAAGGGTACGGAACAGTACAAACAGTGCCAGTCGGTTGGCAAAATGACGCACGGGAGGCACTTCGGTATAGTGCTTCAGGGAGTTGTAATACTCCGACACGAGTTCACGTCTCAGCTTATGGGGATATTTGGCAGATGCCTGCCAGAGGAAAGAGGCCAGGTCGTAGTAATAGGGTCCCTTCCTGCCACCCTGATAGTCGATGAAATAAGGATTCCCTTCCCGGTCGAGCATCACGTTACGGGCCTGAAAATCGCGGTAGAGGAAACTCTCCACCTCGGGCACAGGGTTGTCGGCGTCGGTCGTCAGATCCTTGGCAAAGAGACGGAAGTCTGCCTCCAGCTTCAGTTCATGGAAGTCGATCTCCGTAGCCTTCAGGAAACAGTATTTGAAGTAATTCAAATCGAAGAGCACGCTATCCACATTAAACTCTGCCTGGGGATAGCAGTTGGAGAAGTCGAGTCCACGGGCACCGCGCAACTGGATGTTCGGCAGTTCACGGATGGTCCTGCGCAACAGTTCCTGCTCCTTCAACGTGTAACGGCCACCGGCTTCACGACCGCCGCGCACGGCATCGAACAGCGACACCGAACCGAGGTCGGTCTGCAGATAGCGCAACTGATCTTCGCTGGCAGCCAGTATCTGCGGCACGGGCAACTTACGACGGTTGAAGTGCTCTGTCAGATAGAGGAACGCATGATTCTCATCACGGCTGGTGCCGATCACACCGATCACCGTCTGCCCCTCCTTGTCGGTCAGTCTGTAATAGGAACGGTTACTGCCCGCCCCCGTCAACTGATGGATATGGGCAGGCTCTGCCCCCTTCCATTGCTTATAGAGTTCTATCAGTTGCTGCATAGCGTCAATTTCGTAATTATTGGAATTCTGTGACAAAGATAGTTATTTTCTACGAAAAAACCATCAAAAAAACACATTTTTTTCTTTTTTCACTCCTTTTTCTCTTATCTGGGGTCAGACCCTAAACTAAAAACCTCGCACTGGGGCCAGACCCCAGCACGAGGTAGGGTTCAGATCTGAACCCCTGCGGCGGCACTTCCTAACGCACCTAACAAGGCTGTGAGCACCGCCACGGCGACCTTCGCAATCGTCTTCCAATGTCGCATCATCGTTTCCTCCTTTCTTTTTTAAAGTTAATTAATCACCGGGCTGATCATCTTCAGGATCGGTCGGTGTCGGGATAATACCACTGCCACCGCTCTGGGTTCCTGAGCCTGCCGAAGGATTACCACCATTCACGGTCTCTGAGCCTGCCGAAGAGCCTGAGCCACCATTCACGGTCTCTGAGCCTGCCGAAGAGCCTGAGCCATTCTCCACGGTCTCTGAGCCTGCCGAAGAGCCTGAGCCTGTCGAAGGGCCAGTGCCCTTAGGAACCTCCTGTACGCTACAACCAGAGATAAACGTCTTCTGATCTTGAACGTTCCGAAGCCGTTGAGCTTCACGCGCTTAGAGTCCTGGAGCTGATCCTGCATGGTCTCGATGAGCTCGGAGATCACAGCCAGGATATCGCTCTTCTTCACGGTACAGTTACGCTGCATGATCGTGGCCAGTGCATCGGTATCCACGGTGTTGGTCATCACGGCACGGGGGTACCACTTGCCGTAGCCCTTGGCTTTGGGTGACGTCACCTGCGATAATCGGTAGAATACTGCCCCTCCTTTCTTTACTCGGGATTCGCATCCCTACTGCGTTAAACACTACTTAGGGCAGGTGTTTCCTGCTTGCAGTCATCATCACTGATTGACGATGCAAAGGTACAAAAAAATAAGACCGATTCCAAGAGAATCAGCCTTATCGAGTTAGCCAAAATGAGTCTTTCATTTTCTTTCTGTCCAGAAAGAAAACCGAAACAAAAGAAAGAGTGTAAAACGTCCTGAGCTCAGAGGCCGAAACCCTATTTTTTCTACGAGCAGATCGAGATCGTGTGCCAGAAACTCGAGAACGGTTCAGTAGGTTTCGACAATCCTTGGAAGTAGGCAATTAATTTTCCTAAGAAACGGGCGGCATTTGTCGCTCGTTTTTTGTGTGTGACATGTAAAAGTTGCAATGTTGCAATCTTATGTCTCACAAAAAATGGGCCACCGCTGTAGCCCTGATTTGCCCCAAATAAACCCTATTGGGTTATAAATGGTAGTGCAAAGATAGGGATTTTATTTGATATCTCTAACTATTTTGAGGATAATTTGCATTTTTGAAGATTTCTTCGTATCTTTGCAAAATAAAAGACAACAAGATATGAAACAGCGTATATATTCCCTCCTGTTCGTGGTGGTCGCCACATTGTTCTTAGTATCTCCCACACAAGCACAAAGCCAAACGGATATCATCGACAGG
The DNA here is from genome assembly GCA_900319305.1 of uncultured Prevotella sp. Lineage (GTDB taxonomy): Bacteria > Bacteroidota > Bacteroidia > Bacteroidales > Bacteroidaceae > Prevotella. The sequence continues at coordinate 5,817 of ONNY01000007.1, read as the reverse complement.
CTTGATGCCACCCTTGGCGTGTCGCTGCCCAGCGAATATAAGGCGAACATCAGAGGGAATGAAAAAATGCAAATGGTCATTAAGAGCAAAATTGGAAGTGAATACACGGAGGAGTTCATCAAAGAGCAGATGAATAGCAGTTGGGGGATCAACAATCAGAACCAGCTTATCTTCGTATGGTCAGCCGTATACAAGCAAATTACTGACGAGGATCTCTACGACGGAAGTGATGGTGATGACAGCAGATTAGATGACTTTGCAGAGGTAGTAGATCGATGGGAAGCGTGTGGAAACAAATACGCTGAAGGTTTTAATAAGTATATGGAACAAAAGTCAGCGGAGGCTAAACAAAGGTCAGCGGAGGCTAAACAAAGGTCAGCGGAGACGGATAGTATGTCATTAGTTAATAATCTAAAGAAAATAAGTGAAAGTTTAGAGAAATTATCGTCATCTATAGAGAAGTACTCAACTATGATTGATGAAGACCATTTAGGTAAAGAGGCTATAGAGGTTTTGTCTGATTTTAAAAATAAAAAGACGGCTTTGGGAGAGAGGGCTATAAAATTAAAATCCCAAATGAATAACAAACAGAATCATACTTCATCTGAAATAGATTCATTATTGAATATATCTAAGAAATTGTTGTCTGATATTTCTAATTTACGTTCTGAAGTTGCAGATAGAAGAGCCACAAAGATAACATATAGTAGATTAGAAAACCTGGTAAAGTTTTATTCTCTCTACAAAAAAGACCCTAAGACTATTTACCCTGATGAAATTGCATATATGAGAAATTCTGCCAAAGAAATCGTTCAAGATTGCAAAGAATACAACATCGACTACAAGAAGGAACTGACTCCGGAGATGCTGAAGTTCTACGGAATAGAATAGATTTCTCGATCTCTACACTATGACACAAGACGAAAGATGGCAAGCCCAATATGATCAGATACATGCAATATCATTTGTTGATAGTGAGTCGTCCTTTATAAATCTCTCGTTGTATCGATGTAAAAAATGGCTGGTATAGGCGTGTATTTGACGTATCGCCTTAATGGGACTTTCTGGCGTATAACATATGCTTTAATAACATTATAAGTCATCTTGCATATTACCATGATACAGATTGTAATTCTGGGTATCAGTATATGAGATTACTACATTATATTCTGTTCTTTTATACACAAATGAATAGTCTTTTTGAACTTTTATCGTGATAAGCCCTAATTCATTTGAAATATTATCAGGTGTTGGACGAGGCAAAACAATATATGTAACATCATAGCCATCATCATCTTTTTTTTCATATAGCCATTTCAATTCAGTCAATTTCCCTTCTCGAATTTTATCGGCATATCTTTCATTCAGCCATTTATATTCTTTTACTCCAACATCCTCACTATATTTTTCAATTAACATCTGCCTAAGATTGTTATAAATACTAAGTGCCACATCTTCTTCATACGAAGGGATATTGACTATTACACTATGAACATTATTAGATTTTGCATCAGAATACACAAAAACTTTAGAATTGTGTCCTGCAAACTCACCAATGTATATTCTACTGTCTTTACGCCTTGTTTCATATGGATCTCTATCAAACCCTTTTTTCTTTAACTGCGAACAAAATGACTTTAAAGAGCCGTCAATGGGAATACCCATAAACTTCATGTGTTCAGTTTGCGCAAACGAGGTCAATGCCAAAAGTAAGACCATCATCAACAATAAAAGACTCTTCTTCATATAGAAATTATTTAGATTTGTTTTTTCAATAGTCAAACAAATTACCCTTTTTTATTGATTCATCAATTCATACAGATATGCTGGGCTTTGGACGTAGAGTTCTCCCTCTTCATCCTGCAAAGCCGTCATCAGATCAGAATTGTAAACACGTTCCATCGCCTCCTCAATGGAGCACCCCGTATCCTCCATCACGTATTTCACCAACTCGCTCAGGGCGTAGTCAATAAGAAATGTGGCTATCTGATGATGATTAGGCTCGTTCATACGGTTTCTGCGTTTATTTTATGGAGATATGATAATGCACGTTCTGTTCCGAAGAAATACTGCTGATCGAGATACTTATCCTGAAGCAACTGGGCAGCCTGCTCTGGAGTATAGATGCCTTCGCGATAATTGGTCAATTGAAGCACTACCCCATCGTCAGCAATAGGACCAATCACGATGTCATAGTCATGTATCGGTTCAGTATTTTTCCTGTCACGATTGGCATCCACAAACAAAAACCATTCTACACTGGCCTTCTCTGGGAATATCTTCACCTTCAAATCAGACTGCAACGCAGACTCATCCAGTTCGTAGGTAATGAGCGTTGGGATACCTCCGAAAAGACGCGCTTTTTTCTGAGCCATACGAACGGCCGTTGTCTTTTCAGGGGTAAGATAGAATCCTTTACCGAAGTCCTTGTATCGTAAGCCCTTCGTGAGGTCTATGGCTTCGATGTCTGCGTTCGTGCCGTGATATAGCGTCATGCCAACGTTCCTCCATTCTTTTGGCAGATGACGAGCAAGTCGTCTATCGTTTCGTCCATCGACTGCAAATGCTCAACATCGTAGAACTCGATAAGAAAGGCCAATCCCTTATGCTCATGCAGATAGCGAAACGCCGCTTGCCGGGTCATGGAAAAGCGCCGTCCAAAAGCCTGTATACATGCTGTCAGGAATGGGATTTCGTACTTGCTCATATCTATTGCTTCTTATTATCTGCTGCAAAAATACAAATTAATTTGATTCCTTACAAGTTTTTTGAAGATTTTCGATTATTCCCCTTTGCAAAAAGTAACTAATCGCAGGGCGAAAAGTTACTTTTCGGAGGGTAAAAAGTTACTTTTCGAGGGACGAAAAGTTACTTTTTGTGTCGGGCTTCAAGCTCCCGCAGGATACGGCGCTCGCGCGAGGGCTTCACATAGTAAAGCCACTTGCAGTGGTTGCACACCCGACGGTACGTGCCCGTCTTCATGCGTTCTAATTTCGATCGGGGCAGCCACTGCCCGCATCGCGTACAGATCATCATCTCGTCCATTTTTTACCTTTTACTTTTTTACCTTTTTACCTTTAAAACGGCATGGCGAGTTGCTGCTGTTCGGAGCGGTCGAGCCAGCAGTGGTTGCTCACGGGCAGCGCACGGAAGTGGTTCAGCTGGTCGGTCACGTGGATGGTCTGCACGATGCCGTGACGGTAGTTCGCCGCATCAAACGAGAGGTGGCAGACGCCCTTGTGCCCCATGGCATCGTCGCGCACCTTATCCACGATCACCTTCAGCAGATGCAGCTGTGATGACGAACCAGGTTCACGGGGCGCATTGTCGTCGTTGACGAGCACCAGTCCGTAGTCGGCACGGTTGCGGAACTCAGCCGACCCCGAGGCGTTGTAGAGCGACTCGATCTGCTCGCCCTTCTGCGGCTTCGAGGGATGCACCACCACGATCACGAACAGACCTGTGCGGTGGGCAAAGAGCTCTATCTCCGCCAGCACGTCGCCGATCTTCATCGTGTCGCTCTTCGCCCCGTCGGGCAGCTGGATGTAGTTGAAGGGATCGAGCAGCAGCTGCCGGATGCCATAGCGCTGTTGCAACTGTTCGGCTCGGTGGAGCAGTTTATGGATGGTGCGCCCCTTTTCCTCGGTCACGAAGAAGATATTCTCCTCCAGCCAGTCCACGATACGCTCTGCCATGGGCTGCGGGATGGCCGTCTGCCGATAGTCCACGCCCCGCTCGGTGGTGACCGTCTCCTTGCGGAACTGCCGTCCCGCGATGGTGGTCGCCAGTCGGGCGATGTGCCGTTCGGGTGGGAACATCTCGGGCGAATAGACGGCGGCCTTCCAGTGGTGCAGCAGGGCGAGGTTCAGCACCAGGTCGTCGGCAAAGGTCGATTTGCCCGTGTTGGGCTCTCCCACGATGATCGTCGAGCGGCCAGGCTCAAACTGCACCAGGTCGTCGAACTCGCCCCACCCCACCTTCTTGCCCGGCTGGATGCCGTTCTGCCAGATGTCGAACAGCCTCTCACGGTAGTTGGCCACCGTCTCCACGCCTGTGATCGGACAGGGCTGAGCGTGGTTCACGCACTGCATCACGGCGTCGGCGCCGTGCGCCTTCAGCATGTCGTTGGCATCCTTCTCGGCTAGCGACTCCCCGTCGTCCTGTTCGATGCGCCAGTCCACGATGCGGCAGCGGGCCTCTCCGAAATACTCCGCCAGCTTCGCGCGCAGCTGTTCGCCTGCCTCGTCCATGTCGCCTGCCAGGTAGATGGTCTTCAGACTGTCGAAGTGGGAGTAGCGGAAGCGGTTGAACGTGCGCAGCTCCGTATCGGCGCCGTTGCTCACCGATATCACGTTGTCGTAGCCCAGCTCCATGAGTGCCAGCGCGTCCATCATGCCCTCGGTGATGATGATGCTCTCCTGCCCGATACAGGCATCGATATTCCAGGGGATGATCTCGCAGTCGGGCTCCATGGCAAACAGCTTGTCGGTGGTCTTGTACTGGATGTTCACCACCTTCGTGCCCTCGCGGAAGGTGAAGGCCAGGCAATCGCGCTCCATGCCTCCGACGATGTGACGTGCCGAACAGACGCCCGCCTTCTTCGCCGTCTCGGGCCGGATGCCCCGCTTCATCAGGTAGTCGATGGCCACGGCGTCGAGCGGCTTCAGGTGGTCGGTGCGCGGCAGCTTCCAGTTCTCCTTCCTCACGGGCTGGTGCTTGCTGAGGGCTTTCACCTTCGTGCTGATGATGAAGTGGAACCCGCAGTTGTAGCACTTGCCCAGACCCGTTGTCATGTCGAGCCTGACGCATGGCTCGTTCTGATGCGACCGCTTGCGCGAGTCGGAGCAGTCGGGACAGGTGCAGCGCACGATGGTGGCAGTGCCGTTCTCGTCGGTCCTGCTGCGCTTGATGTCCAGCTGGTCTATGGGCACGATGTAGTAGCCCGTGGGTGTCTTCTCCCATTTTTTCTGAGGAATGAAGTTATATCCGTCTGCCATGATCTTGTATGCTTTGCTGCTTGTCTTCACTGAGCGTCTCCCAAGCGGTCTTCATCATGAAGTCCCGATCGGTCATCTGTTGCCGTTGCTGTCGTTCTGCCTTGGGGTTGATGCTGTCAGGGGTGGTCCAACAGTCACGACAAAGACTCCACACGCAACGAATATCGGTTTGAGGTGATGCCCACCAGGGCACCGGTTCCCCTCTGTGCCCATGGCGCAGGCCCGCGCGGTCAATCGTCTCGTAGGCGGAAGGTCCGATCACATCGGAGACCTTCCCGCCTTTTTCTTTATTTTCTTTTTTATCATCATTATCTTCTTTATGATGATTATCTTCATTATAAGGCGCGCGTGCGCGTTTTTGTGCATGCCTGCCCGTACGTGAGGACGAGCTTTTAGAAGCAGCATGCAGCAGCCCTGACAGATAGGGACTGAAGAAGCTCTCATCATCCTCAACGATGAAGAGTCCGTAACTGGTCACGATATTCCAAAGCCATTCTTCACTGCAGTTTGAATCACGCGCAATCTTAGAGAGTGAGCGGCGATTACCAATGGCATTATGACACAATCGTAGATAGCGGAACAATTGTAGCATTGCTCCTTGTGCGGCAATGGCACCCTCATGTTCTATCAGGGCATCCATCTCAGGGGTATTGAAATACCACAAGTCGAATCTTATACTGGCTGGCATAGTCGTTATTGCTTCTCAAGTTTGAAGGCCTGATGGCGGTTGCGGCGGTAGTTGATGCGGCAGGACACATGAACCCACCATGAGAGACCGCTATGCTCCAGGATCAACTGGTCTAAATCGACATTGTCTTTC
>ONNY01000123.1 GCA_900319305.1 uncultured Prevotella sp. | reverse complement strand
AATCGATTTTGAAATTATGATTGAGATTCAAAATTCCCAAGAATGCTTCGTGATGCTCTGGCGGAAGTTGGAGCGCACGAAGCGCCTCCTCGGAGGTCAGTGCAAACGGTTCTGTATTCGCAATGTGATGAAGTCGTGGTTTGGTTATGAAGCCAACGATGATTTTATCTGGAGAGTGTGTCACCTGTGCGAGCAGGAGGGGTGGAATGAACTGCCTGAGCCCTCGCTCTATCCGCGTCAGCATAGAGAGTTGCTGCGGGCTGTCGTAGCCGTCCGTCTGGGCATCAGTTATTGGAAAGTCAATCTGAAAGCCCTCGATGCAGCCTACAGCATCGCCTTCCCGAAAAGTACACCGATTAATATCAATAAGAAAGGTAAAAAGGTAAAAAAGTAAAGAAGTTATGTTACCAAGAGGAATTAGAAACAATAATCCACTGAATATCCGTCGCACGGCGAAGGATGAGTGGAAGGGGCTGAGAGCCCAGCAGACTGACGCATCGTTTTGTCAGTTTGAGAGTTTGGAGTATGGTTGGCGAGCTGCCTTTTATCTGCTTACGCGTACTTATTATCACAAGTACCGGCTCTATACCATCAGGGCGATTATCAATAAGTGGGCTCCGCCCCAGGAGAACCTGACAGCAACGTATATCCAGAACGTGAGTCGGTTGACGGGTATTCCGCCTGATGAACCCATCGGCATCCCGTCGGATCAACCCGCGCGTTGGATAGCGCTAGGCGTAGCGATGGCGATTCAGGAAAATGGTACGGAGAGTTTAGACTATTTCGCGATGTTGAGAGGGTGGGAATTAGCAAGAGAGGGCATTTAGCCCTCTCTTTATCGACAAAAAAGTGCTGTAGATCACTTGATTTACAGCACTTTTTTGTGAAAGAATATAAATTGGGAAAATTTGAACATCGAATTATGTTTGTTTTTTCCTAATTTTGCCCCCGAAAACTGAAAAAAGAAACATTATGGAGTTAATACCCCTGAAACCTCGAAGAGGAGAAGGTACATTTCGGATCGATGACAGCGACGATTTTGTGGTGATAGAAAGCCTCGGTCAATTCCCTTCTAACGGTTTGTTTCCCGAGAGTGGCGTGTATATTGAAAATCACGGTGTGATCGTGGTATGTACGGAGGGCATGGCTCAGTTTGAACACGACGGGCAGACCATCCAACTGCGCAAAAACGATATGTTCATCTATGTGATGAAGCGCAGCGTGATCACCAACTTCATGTCATCCCAGAACTTCAACTGCCGACAGATCTGGTTTACTGCCAGTGAAGCCTGGAACGTGGATATGCATGGCTCGAAGAACCTGGCCGACCACCTGATGTTCCTGAAACAACATCCGAAGGTGAGTCTCTCTGAAAAGGATGCCGCGATGTTTGACGATTATTTCCAGTTGCTCTGTCGCAGGATGTGCGACCGTACCCCCATGCTTTATATCGACATCGTGAGATCGCTCTTCAGTACCATCCTGTTGGAGGTGCTGGATATGGTGCATCGTGACATGATGGTAGAGGAGGAACAACAGGAGCAGAACGACAGCACACCCGGTGTGCATCGGCAGAAGTTGGCCGACAGGTTCATGCAACTGGTGGAGCAGAGCGGTGGTCGGATCCGCAAGGTGGATTATTTCGCCAGTCAGTTGAACATCACCCCCAAGTATCTCTCGATGCTGCTGAAGGAGACGATGAACCGTCGCCCCAGTGACATGATACAACTGTTCACGCTGAAGGCCATCGAGCATCGGCTGCGCTTTACTGACATGACGATACAGGAGATTGCCAACGACCTGAAATTCCCCAATGCCTCGTTCTTCGGTACCTACTTTAAGGAACATACGGGCATGACACCCATGGAATATCGGAATAAATATCACAACGGGAAATGAAAAAACTGAAACTAGGCATCGGGTTGGTGATTGTTATCGTGCTGGGCTGTTGGGTGGCCTCACGCTGGCATACGTGGTTCGTGGAAGAGGATGAGGAGGCTTATGTCGTCTCGTCATCCCCTGTCCATGTGCTGCTGACCTTCGGCGATGCCCAGCCGCTGTCACGAAATGTGAGTTGGCAGGCGGATAGCGTCCTCCGTCCCTCATGGCTTGAACTCGTCTGTCTGGCTGACAGCGACACCATCCGTGTGGAGGCGCAGGGTGAGGTGTTCCGCTCACGTGGTGGGCAGGCTGCCTATTATGTGGCCCGTCTGCGTGACCTTCAGGCTGGCACCCGTTATGCCTATCGTGCCGTTACTGGCGAGAAGGTTTCTCCCTGGTATCAGTTCTATACGCAGTCAGACTCGGCAGATCAGGTGTCGTTCCTGTATGTAGGCGATGTACAGGATTCCATCGGTGGTGAGGCTAACCGTTTCCTGCGTGAAGCCCTGAGTCGTCACCCCGAGAGTGAGTTTCTGGTCTGTGGCGGGGATTTGTCAGATGGTCCCAGACAAAGTTGCTGGGATGAGGCTTTTCGTGATATCGACAGTGTGGCGCAGGCGATGCCGCTGTTGGTGGTCGCAGGTAACCACGACTATCGGAAGGGGGTGATCCAGTGGCTGGAGCGCCGTTTTCCGTTGACCTTCTCCTACTTCCTGGATGCCAAGATCGCCGACAATCAGGTCTATACGCTCAACTACGGCCCTGTGCAGTTCTTCCTGCTCGACAGCAATCGGGAACTGCCTTACCTGCTGACCCAGCGTGACTGGCTGAAGGCGCAACTGGAACAGAGTCGGGCCCGTTGGAAGATTGTGGTGCTGCATCATCCGCTCTTCTCCATCAGGAGCAAGAGTCGTAATCTGATTCAGCGATGGGTGTTTAATGATCTACTGGAGACGTATGATGTCGATCTGGTGCTGCAAGCCCACGAACATGCCTATGCCCGTATGACGGCTCATGAAGGCGGACAGGCTGTGACGCCCGTCTATACCGTGAGTCACTGTTCGCCCAAGAACTACGAGATCTATGAGAATGACCGTTATGACAAGTCCATCACGTCAAGTCGTTTTTATCAGACGGTCCGTATATCTGGTGACACCCTTACGCTGACTGCCTATGAGGTTTACCACCATTCTCGCTGCGACTCGCTGCAGATCATCAAGAATCAAAACAAAGCAAAGATTATAGAATAATGACAATTATGAAAGTAGAATTAATTCAATCAACTGGAAGGATCGCCCGAACGATAGTTGGGGGATTCCTCGTCCTTCTGCTCTCATCGTGTAGTGGTGTATTCGACATACACCCTTACGATGTGAACGTACATGGTGAGAAGGACATCAACGCGAAACAGATGAAAGTCATCGAGTCGAAGTTTGCCGACAAGAAGACTCTCCGCGTGGCCTTTATCAGCGATACACACCTGTGGCTCGCTGATGCAAAGGATCAGGTAGCAGACCTGAACAAGCGTGGTGATATCGACTTCGTGGTTCACTGTGGTGACCTGACGGATACCGCCACCAATGATGAGTTCGAGTGGTCACGCGACATTCTCTACGGCCTGAATTATCCCTTCGTGGCTCTGATCGGTAACCACGACTTCCTCGGTACCGGCGATCAGACGTATGAGGTGATGTACGGCGCTTTCGATTTCTCGTTCATTGCAGGCCGTGTGAAGTTCCTCTGTCTGAACACGAATGCCACAGAGTATGATTATATGGCTGCCGTGCCAAACTTTGACTACATGGAGGAGCAATTTACAACGGACACGGACAAGTTTGACCGCACCGTCGTCATCATGCATGCATGCCCCTATAGCGACCAGTTTAATAATAATGTGTGCAAGGCCTTCCGTCGTTACCTCGACTTCGCGCCTGGCCTGATGTGCTGCGTCTATGGTCACGACCATAACGACACCGTATCAGATATCTATGGCGACGGTCTGATGTTCTATGGCATCGACTGTGCCCAGCACCGTAACTATCGTATCATGACTATAACAGAAGACGGCTATGAAATGGAGCAGATTTTTTATTAGTACAGCGATGCTGATGTGTGGTATGCACATGTCGGCGGCTGATAGCACCTATGTGGCAGATAGCACCAAGGTGGTAGAGGTGCAGGAGAGTAAGTATGAGCAGCATCTGGATCGTAGGGCAAGGGCCTGGGCCTCACTGATTCCGACGCACTTTGTGATTCAGAATGCGGGTAATATGGGTGCCATCTCACTGGGTATCGGTTGGAGTTATGGCAAGAACAGGAAATGGGAGACTGAATTGCTTTTCGGTTATATCCCCCGTCATGACTCTTCGCGCGGTAAACTGACGACGACCCTGAAAGGTAACTATATCCCCTGGCGAATCGACCTGAACCCCAGTTCTGCACCTGCAGACACCCATTGGAAGTTCGAGCCCCTGACCGTGAGCCTCTATCTGAATACGGTCTATGGTCATGAGTTCTGGAAGTCGCAGCCCAGTCGTTATCCCGACAAGTACTACGAGTTCATGTCGACCAAGTTCCGTCTGAACCTCGCATTAGGCCAGCGCATCACGCTGAAGATTCCTGAGAATAAGCGTAAGTTGCATAACCGTATCTCCTTGTTCTACGAAGTCGGCACGTGCGACCTCTATATCCGTTCGCTGTTCCAGGGACAGGATGTGAAGATTAAAGATATCCTGGGTCTCTCGATCGGTATGAAATTTTATATGAAGTAAGAGTTAACCGACCATAAAAAAAGTGCTGCAGGTCTGATGACTTGCAGCACTTTGCTTTCGAAGTTTTGTGCTTGAAGTACCCAGAGCCGGGGTCGAACCGGCACGGGTTGCCCACGGGTTGCCCCACTGGTGTTTGAGACCAGCGCGTCTACCGATTCCGCCATCTGGGCGTGTAGCTTCTGTCGCTGTTTCTCCGAAATCGGCTGCAAAGATAATATAAAAATTTGAAATGACAAAGGTTTCTGATAAAAAAGTATTAAAAATACTTGTGTATATCATGGAATATGATTACCTTCGCACTCGAAAATGTTTGAACTCAATCCATGGAAGTAACTGAAAAGAATAATTTCTGCGTGATACTCGCAGGTGGCAGGGGCCAGCGACTGTGGCCCGCAAGTAGAAATAACTACCCTAAGCAGTTTATTGACTTCTTCGGAACGGGAAAGACGATGCTTCAGACAACGTATGAGCGTTTTGCGAAGATTCTGCCCAAGGAGAATATCTATATATGTTCGTGTAAGAGATATCTGGATCTGCTGAAGGAGCAGTTGCCGGGACTGTCAGAGGAGAACATCCTGCTGGAACCGATTCACCGGAATACGGCTCCCAGTGTGGCGTGGGCCACGATGCGTATCCTGAGGCGCAACCCTGAGGCGAACATCGTGGTGACCCCTTCTGACCAGTTGGTGCTGAACCTCGATTCCTTCTATCACAGCATCAACGTGGGTATCGGCTATGTGGCGGAGAACGATGTGCTGTTGGCGATGGGTGTGAAGCCTACGCGTCCGGAGCCTGGTTATGGCTATATCCAGTTGGGCGACCTGAGTTGCAAGCCCGAGGTGTTCAAGGTGAAGTCGTTTACGGAGAAGCCCGAGCGCGACTTTGCAACGATGTTTATGGAGAGTGGTGAGTTCTATTGGAACACGGGTATCTTCATTGCGAATGCCCGTCATCTGATTCAGACCTTCGAGCATATCTTCCCCTTGGTGCTCCGTAACCTGAAGGTGGAGATGCCCAACTATACCTTGGCAGAGGAACTGGAGTATGTGGAGAAGAACTATCCGCGCTATCCGAACCTGTCGCTCGACTATGCCATCCTGGAGCAGTCGGAGGGCGTGTTTGTGATGAAGTGCGACTTCGGATGGGCTGATCTGGGTACCTGGCACGCCATCTATGAGGCGATGCAGAAGGTGGACGACGAGAACGTGGTGCTCGACTCTCAAGTGGAGTTGGAGGACTGCAAGAACAACATCATCAAACTGCCCAAGGGACGTCTGGGTGTGATCAGCGGACTCGACGGCTATATCGTGGTGGAGAAAGACAACGTGCTGCTGATCTGTAAGAAGGGCGATTCCTCGGCGTTGGTGAAGAAGTATGCCAACGAGGTACTGATTAAATACGGAGAAGAGTTTGTCTGATCAGACAAACTCTTCACGAATCTTAGCGGCTTCACGAATCTTAGCGGCGATTTCCTTGAATTCTTCCTCTGAGAGTTTTAACTTCTCACGACGGAAATCTACATCCTGTTCCGACTGCATCGGAATGAGATGAATATGGGCGTGGGGTACTTCGAGACCCAGCACCACCTGAGCCACCTTCTTACAGGGGAAAGCCTTGCCGATGGCTTTGGCCACGCGCTTTGCAAACACCTGATAACGGGCCAGCTCATCATCATCGAGATCGAAGATGTAATCAACCTCACGACTGGGAATCTCACCAGCAGCAATCTTTGAAAAGATATCCATAGTTTTACCTTTTTACTTTTTTACCTTTTTACCTTTAACCCACGGTTATTTTGTCAATACGCAGTTTGATGGTACCACGGGGGATCTGTACTTCCACCTCGTCGCCCACCTTGTGGTTCAGCAGTCCCTGTGCAATCGGGGTCTTGATAGAGATCTTGCCTTCACGGAGGTTGGCCTCGCTCTCACTGACGATGGTATAGGTCATCTTCGCCTTATTGGTGAGATTGGTCATCTCGACCTTCGACAGGATCTGTACGGCATCGGTGCTGAGACGAGAGGTATCGACCACCTTAGCCTCGGCGATCGTCACCTTCAGACGGTTGATCTTGTCCTCCAGGTGAGCCTGTGCCTCCTTGGCGGCATCGTATTCAGAATTCTCGCTGAGGTCACCCTTTTCGCGGGCCTCGGCAATGGCAGCGGAGGCCTTCGGACGCTCCACACTCTCCAGATGTTTCAGTTCGGCTACCAGTTTGTCGTAGCCTTCTTGTGACATATAAGCCATAATTATACCTTTTAATAGTTTTACTTTCGTTGCTTCGATAGACAAAAAACAAAAGAATCCCGACGTTTCTACTGTGTCGGAATCCTTGTTTCTAATATGTCTTATCCTTACTTAATCTGTGTGCAAAGATACGAATTAATTCTGAATCAAACAAATTTTTTCGATAAAAAAAGCAAAACGGCATAAATGATGATCGCCGAAATCCATCCCGCTATCACGTCGATGACGTAGTGGGCCTGGATATAAACGGTGGCGAAACACATCAGGATGTAGAAGGGCATCATGCCCCAGAACAGGGGTTTGCAACGTGTGCGCCAGGCGAGGAACATCAGGATGGTGGTGATACCCACATGACTGCTGGGGAATGCGGCTGTGGGGCGCTCGCCTGCGTCGTGCATGCCCTCCACGAGTGAGTAGAAGAAACCGTCGCTCCAGCCTGGTGTGGTGGCTTTCTCCATGTGGGTGGCGAAATAGTTGCCCATATCCGGAAACACGCCGTTGGCGATCTGGTCGAATCCTGCTGCCAGATAATAGTACTGCGGACCCGTGACTGGCAGGAAGATGAAGATGACGTAGTAGATGTAGAAGGCGCCGAGGATAATGAACTCCGCACGCAGGAACTGCTCATACCGCATGAAGAAATAGAACAGCGTGACGATGGCGATAAGCGGGAAATACGAGGAGTAGCCCAGATGCATCAGTTCGCTGAACACGGGGTGGGCGATGGCCTGCGAGAACAACAGGGCAGGCTGACAGCCGCAGAGCGTCTGTTCGTAACCTGCAAAGAGATGGTCGAGATTGGGGAAGTGGCGATTGAACTCGAAGGTCTCAGGATACCATATCCCCAAGAGGAGCAACTGGAGGACGATGCGCGCGAACATCGTGAACCGGCAGGGGATCAGACGATAGACCACCCAGAGTCCCAGCATCATCATCACGGTGCGGAAGCGTCCCCAGATCATCGGATTGATATCGTGGATCTTCGTGGACATGAAGAGCGCCAACAGCAACGTCAGCACCATATACCCCAGGATGATCCACTCGATGGCGAGCAGACCCTTGCGGGGCTTCTTCTCGATTTCAAATATCTTAAAACTTTTCATTTTTGATGTTTCACATCGAGCCCGCTCACGCTCGACAATGCTCAAATGCGATTTGGCATTGTTTTCGCTTAATCGCGGCCTTCACTTCTTAGAGCCATTTGTTGTCTTGATACCATTTGATGGTTCGTTTCACACCCTCTTTCAGTTTTACCTGAGGTTCAAAGCCCAGTTCCTGACGGGCAGGGGTGATGTCGCAGCGCCAGTTGCGCTGTTTCAGGATATTGTATTTGTCGTTGTTCAGGACTGTCACCTTGCCTGTCATGCGACCCACGTACTCACCAAAGAACGTGATGATGCGCAGTACCCAGGTGGGAGCCGTGATACGCAGCCACCAGGGACGTCCCAGTTCCTCGTGGATCAGGTCGCTGAAGGTGGTGCTCTGATACACCTCCCCGTCGGAGAGGAAATACTTCCTGCCAGTCTTACCCTTCTCTAAGGCGAGGAACACGGCCTGTACCACATCGGTGACATAGACGAAGGTGATGTCCTGACGCTGGAAGCCTACGGCGAAGTCGATATGCTGCTTGATGCTCTTCGCCATCATGAAGTAATCCTTCTCACGAGGACCATAGACACCTGTGGGTCGTAATATAATATAAGGTAGGCGCGTGCCTAAAGAGTCGAGATACTGTTCGGTAGCCAGTTTGCTGCGTCCGTATTCGGTATTCGGCTGTGGTGTGTCGTCCTCACGGATCTCATCATAGGGCAACTTCTCCTTGATGGCGCCGAAGACGCTGAGGCTGCTCACGAACACAAAACGTTTCAGGGGCATCTTTACTTCCAACAGCGCCTCTACCAAGTTCTTTGTGCCTTCCGTGTTGATGCGATGGAAGTCGGCCTTGTTCAGACACTTCGTCACACCAGCGGCATGTACCACGTAGTCGAACTGATGCTCCTTCAGCTGTTCTACCAGCTGCTCCTTCGATGAGAGGTTGAGTTCGATGAAGTGGATACGCTCGTCTTGCAAAAATGCCTTTGAGCTGCTCTTACGCACGGCGGCCCAAGTCTCGAACCCTCGTTTGAGGGCCTCCTCTACGATAAATGAGCCGATAAATCCGCTTGCACCAGTAATTAAAATCTTCATTTTAGGTGGAAAACGTCTGGGAAAGAAGCAGGTCACCGAACTGCTGCAGAATCTCTTCCAGCATCATCCGAACGAGACGTTCTCGTTCAAGCAGATTTTCAAGGCACTCAAGTTTGATACCCATCCATTGAAGATGCTCGCCATCGATACGATGGAGGAGATGGCATGGGATGACTTCCTCTCGAAGGTGAGCGACACGTCCTACCGTCTGAACCTGAAGACACAGGTTCAGGAAGGTGTGTTCCGTCGTAAGTCGAATGGCCGAAACTCGTTCCTGCCCGACGATGGTGGTACACCTGTGTTCGTGGCTGAACGTAACTCGATGTCGGCGATGGACGGTGACCGTGTGAAGGTGTCGTATATGGCGCGTCGTGACAAACATATCAAGGAGGCGATGGTGATTGAGATCGTG
>ONNY01000201.1 GCA_900319305.1 uncultured Prevotella sp. | reverse complement strand
CAGGGATCAGCCATGCCCACGAGATATACCCGGCAGCTGTCTCGATGACATGAGGCTCGTCGGTCAGGATACGGACAATACTCATACCTCCTATGATATATAATAAGGTATAGGCGATAGTCATGGCTAACGCCCATCCGAAGAGATGACGGAGCACCTGATGCAGTTGCCCGTAGTTGTGAGCGCCATAGTATCGGCCTCCGAGGGCCTCGCCTGCATAGGCGAAACCGTCCATGAAATAGGAGAAGAGCAGATAGAGTTGCAGCAGTACGGTGTTGACAGAAAGAATGACAGCCCCATATCGGGCACCTGCTGCAGTGAAGTAGAGATTGACGGCTACCAGACAGAGGGTACGGAGGAAGATATCCCGATTGATGCTGAAGAACTGTATCATGGACTGGTGCATGAAGGTGCCTTTCAGTCTCCAATAGGCACGCAGCCGTCCGTAGAATCTCTGTATCAGGATGACAGCTATCAGAAATCCGATGTATTGGGCGATGACCGTACCTAATGCCACACCTTCAATCTTCATCCTGAGACCATAGACTAATGTCAATGATACCAGAATGTTAGCAATGTTCTGCATGATGCTCACCATCATCGGGATACGGGTGTTTTGCATGCCGATACACCAACCTGAGAGGGCAAATAAAGACAGTGAGGCGGGAGCCCCCCAGATGACAATATCGAAATAGGTTGAGGCGAATGGCACGACATCGGCTGTAGGTCCTATCAGCCAGAACATCAACCCTTTTAATGGTATCTGTAAGATGATCAGTAAGAAGGCAATACCTAAGGCAATGGCTAAAGAACGGGATAAAAGCATGGTGACCTCGGATAAGTCACGCCGCCCCAATGCCTGGGCTGTCATACCGCTGGCGCCCATGCGTAGGAATCCGAAAAGCCAATACACGAGGTTGAAGATCATAGCCCCCACAGCCACAGCCCCGATATAGACGGCACTACCCATATGCCCTACAATAGCCACATCGATCATTCCTAACAGTGGTACGGTGATGTTAGAAATGATTGATGGTAGGGCCAGTAATAGGATCTGACGATCTTGAGGATGCATTGTAGATTATTTACCTGTCAGCAAGTTGAGTTCTTGCTGAGGGGCAAGGGCATCGGTGGTCTTCTCTGTATATTCTGCCAGTTTCAGCTGCGCTGTGGCGGTGATGTCACGGCTGCTGTTACCGATACAGAAGGTGTAGGTGCCTGCTTCGGTGATCCACTGGCTGTTGGCCTCGTCGAATGAAGCCAGGTCGCGCACAGGAATGACCATCGTCAGCGTCTGTGCCTCACCAGGCTGGAGTTCACGGGTCTTGGCAAAGGCCTTCAGTTCCTGTGCAGGCTTCTCAAGACGTCCCTTCGGTGCCTTGACATAGACCTGAGCCACCTCTTTCCCTGCGACAGAACCGGTGTTCTTGGCATCCTTACCCTTAGCCTTTACGATTGGCTTAGAGATGCTGAATGTGGTATAACTGAGACCAAAGCCGAAGGGGTAGGCGACATTCTTCTGGAAAGTATCGAAGTAACGATAACCCACGTAGATGTCCTCTTCGTGGTTAGTATAGTCGTATCCGGGCACCTGACCTACGTAACCCCTTACCACCTGATAAGAATAGAAATCTGTGGTGGTCGGGAATTTCTTCGTTGATGGGTGATCGGTGGCGGCGAGTGGCCAGGTCATCGTGAGCTTTCCGGAAGGATTGACCTTACCTGTGAGCAGGTCGGCTACAGAGTTCCCGCCTTCCATACCGGGCTGCCAGGCACAGAGGATGGCATCGGGATAGGCACTCCAGGAGGCTGTCTCGATGACGGAACCGGAGTTGATGATGACGATGACGGGCTTGCCCGCAGCGTGGAAGGCATTGCAGACGTCGGTGATCAGGGCATGCTCCTCGGGGATGAGGTTGAACTCTGTGTCGATGTCGCGGTCCATGCCCTCACCTGCCTGGCGACCGATGGTGATGATGGCTGCATCGGCAGCTTCCACCTCTTTATCGACGGCTATGGGGGAGAGACCGATCTCCGGATACTTCTGCTGACCCATGGTCTCTGTCTGGAACCACTTGGCGGGATGGCGCTCTGCCTGGAATTTCACGCGGGCATAGGCGATGTACTTGCGGTAGATGTCGGTCAGTGTCTCTGACGACTTGATGCCGGCATTCTTCAGTCCTTCAAGCATATCGACAACGTATGGCGGGTGGACACAGCCTGAACCTGTACCGCCGCTGAGGAAGTCGTAGGAGTTCTCGCCGAAGAGGGCAACGGTCTTGATGGCACCGTTCTTCCAGGGCAGGGCACCATTATTCTTCAACAGCACGATACCCTCGGCAGCACTCTGACGGGTGATGGCAGCATGTGCCTTGAAATCAGGAGCATTAGATGCAGGATACTTGTGGAAACTCGGGGTTTTCACAATATATTCGAGCATACGACGCACATTACGATCCACATCGGCGATGTCGAGACTACCATTCTTAACACCATCGATGATCTCCTGTACCTGAGCAGGCTGACCTGGTTCCATCAGATCGTTACCTGCATGGACTTCACGGGTGGTGGGCAATCCTTCACGAATTCCGATCCAGTCGGTCATAACGATACCCTTGAATCCCCAGTCGTCACGCAGGATCTTGGTCAGCAGGTCGTGGTTGCCCATCGAGAATTCGCCGTTCACCTTATTATATGAGGCCATGATGGTCCAGGGATTACTTTCACGGACTGCAATCTCGAAGCCTCGGAGATAGAGTTCGCGGGCTGCGCGCTGAGACACACGCTCATCGACAGAAGTACGATCGGTCTCCTGGGAATTGACGGCGAAATGCTTGGCTGATACACCGGCACCTTGACTCTGCACACCATTGATATAGGCGGCAGCGATCTTACCAGTGAGAAGAGGATCTTCTGAATAATATTCGAAGTTACGTCCACAGAGAGGATTACGATGCAGGTTCATACCAGGGCCGAGGATGACGTCACAACGGTACTCCTTGGTTTCGTTTCCGATGGCTTCACCCACTTGTCCTACCAACTCGGTATTCCAGGTAGAAGCCAGACAGGAACCAATAGGGAAGGCTGTGGCATAGTAGGTCTTTTCGGTACCCTTACGTGTCGGATCGATACGTACACCTGCAGGGCCATCCGTGAGCACGGTGGCAGGAATACCAAGACGCGGGATGGCAGGTGACGTACCTGCGGCTCCTGCCACGAGGTCGGCCTCACCGCCTACGACGGCTCCTGTACCGAAGAAGTTGTTGGCACCTCCCACAAGAAGTTTGGCTTTCTCCTCAAGGGTCATCGCTTTGAGCACCTCGTCGATATTATCGGCGCGGAGCTGGGGCTGAGCATTTGTTGTCATAGCAAACGTTGCTGTAATCAAAGTAATTAATAATTTATTCATTGTTTTGAGAGGTTAGAAATTATGATGTTTTAAGGAAATACCTTGAATGCATAACCCTCGTCGCGTAGCCAGCGAAGGCTTTCTGGGAGGGCTGTCTTCAGTTTGTCGATAGACTTCAGGGAATCGTGGAAAGTGATGATAGAACCATTACGGGTATAACGTTTCACGTTTGCCACGACATCTTCTGCTGTCATCCATTTCGAGTAGTCACGGGTCACCACATCCCACATCACAATCTTATACTTGCGACTTAGCCAGGCATATTGCGCCAGGCGCATCCAACCGTGAGGCGGACGTACGTAGTGACT
>ONNY01000019.1 GCA_900319305.1 uncultured Prevotella sp. | reverse complement strand
ATTCAATTCAATAACTGCAATCCCGACTTCAAAGATCGAATTTGGGGATTGTTCGGAGAAAAAGATACGTTGGCACACTTTGAACCAACCTTCTTGAAGTATTACAACAAGTCATTCCATTTCCCAGGAGGTCATACTCCGACGGCAGATGAAGTCCGTATGTGGTATGTACCTTTGGCTGAGAAACTATTGAAGTCCATTTGAAAAGTAAATGAAAGAAATGAATCTCCCACATATCGTCCTTATCTACCTCGTTAGTATCAACGTGGTCACTTTCTTCATGTATGGAATAGATAAATGGAAAGCGAAGAAATCTAGATGGCGTATAAGAGAGGCTGCATTATTGGGCTTGGCTGTACTTGGTGGTAGCATGGGCGCATGGTTAGGCATGAAAGTCTGGCATCATAAAACCCTGCATAAAAAGTTTAGGTTTGGAGTACTAGCCATCATCATAATACAATTATCAATAATAGTTTATCTACTATACAAATGAACAGTAAGATGGATCCGATGGGCAGAGCCATTGCCGACTACTGGAAAAACAAGGACAAGGCGAAGTCCATGAAACAGATGCGGCAGATAATGACCAAGTTTCAGGAAAGAAACGGAGCCACACTATGCAAGCTACTAAAAGGACGGAGCAGCGAGAGCCATCAAAATTGCTTGAATGGCCGAGTCGTGACAGACTTCGACAAAGTCAAAGGCATTGGAACAAAGGTAGAGCTGCGTGAATGTCCTGACTGCGTAGCCGATGCAGCAGAGTTTCTTGAAGAACAATTAAATTGGTAAGATTCAAATATGCAGATAATACTAGCTTCCGCAAAGATCATGCACGATAGGCTGAAGTCTATACCTGATGTTAGCTTGTCAACGCCTCGTTTCCAGAATGAGGCACAGGCTTTTGCAAAAGTTATGACGCAATATTCAGCAGAGACGATCGCCGAAATGCTGGGCTGTAGTCAACAGATAGCAGCTCAGAACAGGATGCGGTATATGCGATTCTTTGAAGATGCTCCCAAACTTCCAGCTATTCTTGCCTATCACGGTCAGGCATACAAGCATCTGAAGGCAGAGACGCTGAATGTAGATGACCTCACTTACTCACAAGGGAAGCTATGGATTACCTCTTTCCTCTATGGGCTTCTTCGACCGCTTGATGGTATTCTGCCTTATCGGATGGAGGGAAATGTAGTAATCGACAATGTCGCTTCGCCCGTCGAAGAACTTCCAAGTGGAGAAGGGAAGAACATGTTTGGATTCTGGAAGAATCGCCTGACAGATGTTCTTATAGACAAAGTGAAGGCTGATGATGGCATCCTGATACATCTTGCTACTGAGGAGTACCAGCACCTGTTTGACTGGCAGCGAGTTCGTAAAGAAGTTCGCATTATCCAACCATTGTTCTATGTCCGTAAGGGAAACGACCTGAAGATGCAAGCAGTATGGGCCAAGACTTGTCGTGGAGCAATGACCCGTTTCATCATAGAGAATCGAATTGACAAACCGGAGAATCTGAACGCTTTCAGTTACGAGGGTTTTACATACGAACCGAATCTTGGAGAACCAGACTATCCACATTTTATAAAATGAGAATATAGTCAGCCATATTGAATCTAAAAGCAAAGGAGCCTGAACTTATTAGTTCTTACGCAAGGAGGTGGAGTTGGCGTTCTCTCCACCTCTTTTTCGTCTTTGTTTTCGTCTTAACTCGTCTAAATTTTCGTCTAAGCTCGTCTAAATCTCACTTAAAATCTCGCTTAAAGTCCCACGTCATCTCACGTAAATGTCGCTCTTAAATCGCTCTTATTTTTTAAGAGCGACCATACAGATACGTTACCCTTTGTCTCGTTGACAATAATCCTTTCTTCTCTCATCTTAGTCAGCATGTTTCCGACTTTCGTCTTTTTCTGCTTGTCCGATAAAACGTTAGATAAGAGGTTCCACCACAGTTTATCAATATCTTCTCTTGTAAGAAACTTGTGGTCTTCAAGCGCATCCTGCAACAAAGCTTTACATTTCTTATACTCAAGTCCTTTGTGCATGGAATACTCCGCCTTCTTGAACTCCACCACCTCGTTCTCGTAATGGTAGCGCAGATTATTGAATGTCTCGTATATGTTCATATAAACGTTATGTACTTCTACTTTTTTCTTTTAATTTTCTCTTTATATCAGCCATCACCATCTGATTCGGCATCTTTTTCTGCAATCTTCTCTACTTGGCTTCTGTTCTTGGGTACATCAGCAAACTCAACGCTCAAATTGTCGAACAGAATCTTTTCCTCATCTGTAATTGGTATCAGTCCATGCCCGACCTCCCGGAACCATTTCCGAAGCGCAATCTCATCATGTTCTCCATCCATGAAAGGATAATGCTTGTTCTTTATCACGAACAATCGGAAACACGAAAGGATATCTCCAAACGAACCAGAAGGTAGCAAAACTACATGTCCATCTTTATCGTAGTCGAATTTCTGTGCGACAGTTACCACACCTGTCTGTTCGTCGGCATTCATGCCATATCCCTCTTTTAACAGGCGGCATAGCATGGCAATAATTCTGTTTCGATGCTCTGTGTTTGGAGCCACATAATCACTCAAATGGATTTCAAGCGGGCCTTGATAGTTCCAATATGCCCTCTCCGTAATCTCTTTTAGTACCTTCCGCCATTCAATAGATTCCCAAATGTCCGCATCTATGACGTATGTCCTTCCTTGAATAGTAATCTGATTCTTCTGCTTTTTCTTCTTTTCTTCTTTAGGTTCTACCGTTGGAGGGGCAAGGGTAACGTCTGCCTCCTTGAACGGGAGTTCCTCTACCGCTGGAGCATATTGCTTAATCACCTCAACAAATCGTTTGCCGTAGGTGTCACGCTTATGTTCACCGATGCCAAACGTGTTGCCAAAGGCTGCAAGCGTTGTAGGCATATCAGTAGCCAGCGCATGCAGCGTCTTGTCTGACATCACGACGAATGCAGGATAGTTTATTTCGTCGGCAATCTCTTTCCGCAGCACCTTCAACCGCTCAAACAGTTCCGTGTTCTCACTCTGTCCGCTAAAGGTCACAGCCTGAACCTGTTCTTCCTGCATCTGCTTACGACGGCCCTTTACACTGAAATCTTCGCGGCTGATGACTGCCAACTGTACACGCTTCTTACCACGCACTACATCCTGTCCGAGTGGCGTAACATGCAGATGGTTGTCCTCATTGTAGGCAATCTCGATGAATCCCATCTGCAACATCTGTAGCAGATAGTCGTGCCAGTCTCTTATGGGAACATCCCTGCCTGCCGCAAAGGTCTTAATCTGATTGTAACCGCGCGACACGACTTCTGTTGAGAAACTCCCGTGCAGAATGTCTATCGTCAGCGTGAATCCCACTTGCTCGCCCGTCCTCAATATGGCAGAAAGAGCCTTTTGAACAAGTTCCGTTCCATCGAACGTCTGTGGTGCACAACTCTTATCGCTGGTCTCACCGAAATAGTTCAGCAGGATGCGTCGCCTGCAAACCTGAGCCTCGGCATACTCCTGCATCCGTTGTAGTTTCTCCGTGTTGATTTCCCGCTGTCCGCTTTCTTCTGCAAAGCTGCGTAGCGTGATAATATCTCCAATGTTGTAGAACAAGATGGTCTCACAAGACAGTCCGTCACGCCCTCCACGACCTATTTCCTGATAGTAGTTCTCAATGCTCTTGGGCAGATTATAGTGAACCACAAAGCGCACATTGCTCTTGTCGATACCCATTCCGAAGGCAATCGTTGCACAGACCACCTGAATGCGGTCGTTGATAAAGTCCTCCTGAACCCGATTCCGTTCATCCGTAGGCAGTCCGGCATGATAGACACCTACTGATACACCTTCCTTCTGAAGTTTCTCTGCCAGTTTTTCACATGTTTTCTTCGCCAGACAATAGACGATGCCACTCTCTCCACGGTGACGACGAATCAGGTTCGCGATGGTGCGCAACTTCTCCTTGGCCGTATAGCCACGCCTGACATCTAAACTCAGATTCGGACGGTCAAACGAACTGATAAAGACCTCCGGCTCCTTCAGGTGCAACTGCTCTATGATGTCAGCCTTCGTAATCTTGTCTGCCGTAGCCGTAAGTGCCATGACAGGCACATTGGGGAACAACTCATGCAGATTACCCAACTGTGTGTATTCCGGCCTGAAGTCATGACCCCACTGTGAGATGCAATGTGCCTCGTCAATGGCAAAGAGCGATACCTTCAGCATCGTTTGCATCCATTTCAGTTCCGTCATCAGTCGCTCTGGGGATATATACAACAGTTTCACGTCCCCCCGCAGACACCGTTCTGCAATCTGGCGATTAGCTATCTCATCGTTGGCACTGTTCAGAGCCTCTGCTGCTATACCATTAGCCCGCAACGCCTCCACCTGATCCTTCATCAACGAGATAAGTGGTGAGACGACTATTGCCGTACCTTCCATCATCAAGGCTGGTATCTGGAAACATATCGATTTACCGCCACCAGTAGGCATCAGCACCAGCGCATCCTTCCGCTGCAGCACATGATTGATTATCTCCTCCTGCAAAGGACGGAAAGAGTCGTAACCATAATATGATTTGAGTATCCGTTTTGATGTATTCATTGTTGCAAAACTTTCAGCTATATTATAACTTTATCTTTCATGTTGTACCAAGTATCTCACAAGTAATATCACGCGTACTATGATATATTTATTGTTTGCAAAGCAACACATTTTGTGGAAAATGTTATATAAAGGATGTCACTTCCTTTTAAACACCTTGTCATACTCATTTTTAAGCACATCTGGAGTTATATATAAATCGTCAACCAATTTCTTTGTACGACAAAAGATTGCATACTCTGATCTTCCTAGTTCCATTGCTATCTCACTCTGACTTCTGTTTTCAAGTAACAATGTACTTAATCTTTTGTCCTCTTCTTTACTCCACCTTCTACCTTTGTTGCTAGCATCAGAAGAGACCTTTGTTGTTAATTCATACAATGGTTTCTGGCTTGTTGAATAACTCTGCTTATTTGGTATCACACCTCTCACACCACCTTTGGGATTGGGCACATCACCCTTATACCTTGGAATCAGGTGCATGTGGCAATGAAATACCGACTGACCTGCGGCCTCGTTGATGTTGATGCCCACGTTGTAGCCATCGGGATGGAAACGCTCGTCAACCTTCTGCTTCACGTATTGCAGCACGACGTTCATTGCCTCTCGTTCGTGGTTAGTAAGGTCGAAGTAATTAGCGACATGGCGTTTGGGGATAATCAGGGCGTGCCCAGGTGAGACAGGATAACCATCATAGAATGCAACACAAGTGGCTGTTTCGCAGATAATTTCTACCCTTCGCGACAATCGGCAGAAAGGACATGTTTCGCCTTCCTTACGAGGCAGTTTGTTGAAGTGCTGATATTGATAGAGTTCATAACTTTTGTTGGCTACCAGACTCTTATAGGGCAGTTTCACATTACACTGATAGGTGTATTGCTTGTGAATAGCGTGCAGCCTAAAACCTTCTTCCGTCAGGTCTCTGCGCACAGCAAAATAGGCAGTTCCTTTAGGTGAAAGCAGATTGGTGACGTTCATCATCACTTCTGCTTGTGCATACGGTTCCAGCACATTCAACACATAATTGCATATGATAGTATCAAACTTACCTTCGGGATAGTCAGGGCGATAATAATAATCATAGCCCACGATGTCATAACCCTGACGCTTCAACTCATCAGTATCATATCCAAATCCGCAGCCAAAGTCCAATATCTTACCTTTCAACAATTGATGTTGCATAAGATATCGTGTGGGCACAGAAAAGTCGGTTCGCTTGATAGCTGTCAAATACGGGGCTATCTGATTGATGGGGTTAAACGTTCTTTCGTAGAGTTCACGAAACTTCTCATCACTCATTGCAGCCAAATCTTTTGCAGAGTAACCAAGAGACACGAAGTCCTCCATTACTTTCGGCTCCCTATCGGCATTGATTAAAACCTGCAAAGAATGATGTTGCAATGCTGCGAGTTTTGGCAGATAATAGTCCAACTCTGGCAACTTGTCGCTCTTAGATGAATTGATGCTGCCATCCGATGGAATCAAATTCCATAGCAGATCGTGACACACGAAACTCCACGGAATAAAGTGGTCAAGGTCATAATCTTTGGGATGCAGCAACTTATCTGTATAGATACAATGAATTGGGCCACCAATCGTCATCACCATATCCCAATAGTTATGCTGCTTTGTCAGTGAATTCCTAACTTCAGGGCGTATCAGTTTATTGGGGATGGCTGGTACATTGGGATTCCTTGTTTGCAGAAACAATGTCAGATTCCAATAGGCAAAATCCACCAGAATGTTGTAGTGCGTATGCAGATAAGCATCCCACGCCTGATTCAGGACGATATAGAAATCCGAGCCATCCTTATACAAAGCATAAAGACTTCCATTCTCCAATGTCTGAGAGCGTCTGACCATCTCCTTGTCATCAGAGGTGTCAATCCACGGACGCAGAAAACGATAGGGAACGTTTAACGTAAGCGTGTTTAGTAGTCGCTTTATCTGTTTGTCATCCAATCTGCTTTGCAAGCCGTCAATGATTGTCTGAGAATTGGCATCAATTGGAATCTGAGTAATATGCTGCAATTCCATCACAATATCAAACAGCGAATCGCTTTTGCCAAAAGACAAACGGAAGTAGTGAATAGGATACCAGGCATTAGCCACCATTCTGATGACAATATCCCACACGCTGATTCTCGGGTTGTCCGATTTCGCATGTATCTGCATAATCGATACAAACCAAAAGAATTTGTATGTCGCCACCGTATTTGAGAAAATCTTCCCAAGTCGGTTCGTGGTCAGTATGTCGGATTGCGGTATCGTCATATTATACATTTTTATACCAATGATGAGTTGTAACACTGAATTTTCAACGATGGGTACTTCTGCTTCAGATAGATGGCGAGGGCCGCACTGTCCTTACCGCCTGATATGCCTAATATATGTCTTACGTTCATTTGACTATTATGTTACTATCTTCGTGATGCTATGAAAATGGTTATTACGGTTTCTTCTTGTTCTTCAGCATTTTCTTTTCCTCACTGACCAAACGGCGCTCCACCTTCTTAACATCTTCTGCCGGTGGCAAGTTTTCGGGGATGATGCCGCGCTCGGTCAGCATCTTGCGGACGGCGGCATTGTTATCGACATGCTCCTTGGTGATGGCAGTCTCGCCTTGGAGGTCTTTAGCCTGCACATTGACACTGGTCATTTCTGCCGCAAAGTCCTTCGCTTTAATGCTGATGGTCGGCAGGAAATCGGCAAGAGGGCGACTTTGCGGAATACCCATACGTCTCTTCATCATATTGGTGCTGAGGCGGAAAAGAGCCTGGTCGCCCTTGGAACGTATAACGGCAAAAGTCTGGTCATTAACTCCTCGTTCGTAAAGAATGCCAGATAGTTTGCGCTCCGTCTCCTGAAGCTTTGTACGTGCCTTGACGCGTTCAACCTCCATAAGCCTTTGCTCTATCAGCTCAGCCCGACGGGTCTGCACGGCAAAGTATGTCTGCGCAAAGGCAATCTGAGGCTTCCGCGGATCACCGTTCTGGGCAACGAGATAGCAGGCATAGCGGGTAAGCATGACATCTTCGACCTCGCGCTTCGCACCTTTAGCCAAATCTATCATTTTGCTGACGTCAGCAAAATGATCAGCTATTGATTGCCCTGCATTATTACATGCTTCTTTGGCTTTATCTATCACATTGTTGAAATTGCGCCATTGCGTATAACCCAACAGCGAACACAAATCTCTTGCGCTCCAACATTCCGTATCGTCTATCACGCAGACGGCTGCTTCGTAGCTTTCAAACAAAGCCTGTATTTCTTCTTTCTTCATTTTGTGATTTTATTATTGGTATTTCTGCTTCAGGCAGATGGCGAGTGCCGCACTGTCCTTACCGCCTGATATACCTAATACATGTGTCTTACATTCATTTCTCTTTGTTTTTCTCCCAATGTCCAGTCTTATTGCTGCCAACTCGAATAATGAATCCATCTTTTTTCAGCTCTCCAAGGCGACGCTTTACAGTTGCTTCTGATGCGCCTATGATAGCTGCATATTCGGCATAGTTGAGAGCACCATCTTTTAGAACAGCTTGATAAAGCCTCTCTTTTATCGGGTCAGAAAATGATTTTATCGGGTCAGAAACGGCTTTTATCGGGTCATCTTCTTGTGATTTCTTGTATTCTTCTATCTCCTTGCTGATGTTTCGGATGTGTTCTTCCACCATAAACTCACGGAAAGGCTCGAGTGATTCCTGCTCTCGGGAATCTATCAAGGCTTGGATATATTCGGCCTTATCCTCTTTGACAATTTTCACAGGTACCAATCCAAACTCATATTGCAGGTGGTTCATTACCAAGCGAGACATACGCCCATTACCATCTACCCAAGGATGAATTGTCACCAATTGATAGTGAGCATCAAAACTGAATAGATATTTAGCAATCATGTCATCAAGGTTTGATAATTCACTCCTTCGTCGGTTAAGTTGCTTACAGAATTCTTCCAACTTGGCTGGCACTTTCTGAAAGTTCATGTATGAATGTCCACCAATGCCAGCTGTAACACCTACCAAGCGAAGGTCACCTTTTGAAGCATCGAAAGAACCTTGTTCCGTGTTATATGTGGCACCAGTATTCTTCATGACAATCGCAGAAAGACTTTTGAGCATTTCTACCGAGAACTCTTCGTGCTGATGTGCCAATCGCATAGAATGTTCGTATGCCACTTTCAAGTCGAGGTTCATCATTTGCTCTTGTAGGCTACGCCCCTTTGCGGTGATACCTTCATCAAAAAGTAGCTGGTTTTCTATCTCTGTAACTGTGCTACCCTCAATGGCTGTAGAATGGGTAATCAGCGAATACAGATAGAACTTTTTATAGTCTATCTGATCAGCGATTCCCAACGACTCGTATTCTTTAAGTGCATTGAGCAATTTCTTTATCAGCTCATCTTTCATTCCTTACTCTCAAATTGTATCACCAAACTTGCTATTCACTAATTCGCTCAATTCTACCTCCAACAACTTCGTTTTTCGTAGATACGTCTCCATCGGAGGCTGACAGGCATTGGTACACCATTTCGATACCGTTGTTGGCGCACATCCCAGTTGTCTGGATAGCCAGAGACTGGATTTCTTCTTCTCTACAAGTACCACCTTCAAGCGGTTGAGATCTTTGTTAGCTGGCATATTGCAATTTTAGATTAATGCCACAAAATTACAAAATTCCTCATAGAATAAAGACAAAAGCCACTAAAATATTGCAAAAAAAATCGACGATTTTAATGAATTTCGTTCATTTTGTGTATCAAAAGAAATTGGAATGGCAAGAATAGTAGTATCCTTGCAATGTCATAAACATGATATGAAGGCAAGTTTTGAATATACAGGTTACTATCCATTTTGATTGCTATTTATGTATCTACATGTAAAAGTAATTAAAAAAATGAGAAAACCAAGTAGAAATAAAAGAAAAATAGGAAAAAAATGCTCAACTCTTCACTATTCTATTTAACATGCGTAATATCAATGGTTTAAGTAGTGCATAGAGTGCTATTATCTATTCACCGTCTCTTCACTTCAAAAAGACGGGTTCCACGAGTGGTTCCCATAGGTGGAAACATATAGTTCCATACGGGGGAACGACTAGTTCCCAGTAAGGGAACAGAGTGTTCCCAAGTCGGAAATGAAGCGGGAACAAATTTTGAAAAGTTTGAAGGATGCAGGAATTTAGCAAAGAGGGATGTAAAAGAAAATACATAAAGTGAAGGGTAAGTGAATAGATTGAAGCCGACTATTCACTCGTTAATAGTCTGGTTTTAAGAATGTTAATATAAAAAGTGAAGAGTTAGCCTATTTTTCATGGAAAATAGTTTTCGTTTATCAATAATACCTTCATAAGTGCTATATCTTGATGTTACCCATCTCTAAATCCTACATTATTCTCAATTCTCGGAACAGCGAGCGCCAACATGCTTGCATGATTGGTCGAGTCGTGACGAGATTCAACTTTTGTTAAAATTTGGAACAAAGATAGCGATTTTATGCTGATTATTAGTAATTTTGCAACTTTTAAAAGATAACGATTATGATACTATCAACAACCCCACAGATTGAAGGTCACACCATCCGCGAGTATAAGGGTATTGTGACAGGTGAAACCATTATTGGTGCCAACATGTTCAAAGACCTCTTTGCAGGCATCCGCGACATCGTAGGAGGCCGTGCAGGCAGTTACGAGAAGGTACTTGCCGAGGCAAAAGACACATCTATGCAGGAGATGATGCAGCGTGCTCAGGCTCTTGGAGCCAATGCCATCGTAGGCATCGACATCGACTATGAGACCGTTGGAGCTAATGGCTCTATGCTCATGGTTGCCACCAGCGGAACGGCTGTAGTCATTTAAATCGAATGTCCTGTGGTTCTTCGTTGGTGGCATCTGGATATGGCTCACCCACATCCTCTACGGCCTCATTTTCTGCATCACGATTATCGGCATCCCCTTCGGAAAGATGCACTTCCGACTGGCAAAGCTGGCCCTGTCACCTTTCGGCAAAGAGGTTGAGTTTAGGAATCGCCGTCTTGGAGATTTCTTGAAGGAATTGGATCTGACAGAAGGCCGCTCTACAGGTGTACCCACCATCCAAGAGAAACTTGCTGATAATGGTTCTCCCCGTGCCACCTTTGAGACTACCGAAGACCGCTTGACCTTCCTGATTCATATCCCTATTCATGCTGGATGTGGGTGCAGTGGAAAAACGTATTAAGACTTTGCGCGAAAATGGTGTCATTCGCCGCATAGGAGGCGACAAGGGCGGCTATTGGGAAGTGATAGAGAATGGTATTGAACAATAGCAACATGCCGAAAGTGGCGTAAAAGTTGGCGTAAAAGTTGGCGTAAAAGGTGGCGTAAAAGAACTGTCTGATATTCAGGAGGTTATTGTAAAAGAATTGCTGTTCGATCCGTCTATTACGACCAGTGAAATGGCGCAAAAGACTGGCATAAAGTTCAGAACTCTTCAGCGACATATTTCTCAGCTTCAGGCGATGGGGGTTGTTGTCCGCAAAGATGGTCGAAAAGATGGTTATTGGGAGGTCGTAAAAAACAAATAGTCTTCTAATACAATGCCAGCCATTATAAAAGATTCATTCGACTACGGCGATATAGTCAGGGTGCTTGACCTTGATGAAGCGTTCGTGCATCATCAGATTGATGCGCTTCAGCCGAAGTATTGGCGCATTGTGATAAAGACGAAACCCAAGGGGCTGAAGATTTTCGCGCCTGTGATATAGAAGAACCATCACCTATGATTGCTCCTAACATAGCAATTACCAATTTGGAGGTAGGACGATGTTTTCAACCTCATGTGCCTCTTCAAATAGTGGAGAGATTTCTTCATCAGTGAATCCGGCAATGCCGCAGCCAATGCGAGTCACGAGGAAGGTGAGGGTAGGGTGCTCCTTGGCAAACTGGATAAACTCGTCCACATACGGACGGATTGTCTCTACACCGCCCTGCATGGTGGGGATAGCATAGCTTTGGCCTTGCAGACCAACGCCCTGGCCCATGATGGCTCCAAACTTGCGATAGGCGATGTAAGCCGCACCGCCTCTGTGCATACCTTTCAGATTGCTGCCGAAGACAAAGATCTCGTTCGGCTCCAACGATGTAATAAACTCTGGTGTCGTTCTTTTCTGTTCCATAACCTCTATTTTCTGCAAAAGTACAAAAAAAATCGTTTCATTGCTTATTTTTTCTGCAAATTCTTCTTCAAAAAGATAAAAGACATCTTGAATTGAAGTATTCACCATTTAAAAATTCTTCCTGTACCTAAAAATTCTTCCTGTACCTTGGCTTCATCTTACCTCTTACATCTTTTTGCCTCGTACCACTCTCGTTCTTGCCATACTCTTGCCATACTCATGAGTAAGCCTAGAAGCAGCCTGCAGTATGGCTAGAAGCAGCCTAGAAGCAGGATAGAGCTTTGTTGAGGGCTTTCTTTCATTAGACGAATGGTCTTCTTCGTAGTTCTCTCCGTAGTAGTTTTCTGTGACAGCCCGCATGCTAGAAGAATTAGCATTATGTACTATTTATGCGTACTTGCACACTAGATAAACGCCAACAACTTGCAGAAGGATGCCGGGCCATCCGATGGTGAAGTCTTGAATGGTGGCTTCTATGCCACCTGTGAGCAATTGATTATATCATAATCGTTTCCTTTTAAAAGTTTCTATCATTTTGTTTAGCACCATCACGATATTTAAAGTAGCCTTTCCGGAGCGTGAGTGGGCCTTCTTAATTGGCCTTCTCACGGGCTTTCATACCCTGACGGATTGTTTCCCGCAGGTATTTCTTGTCGTCATTGCCGTCTTTGGAAGGCGAGAAATCATCGATATACCAATCGTCGCGCTCGAAGCGGAGGGCAATGGTGGTCTCTATATCGCTGAAGTTATGGATGTTCAAATCCACAAGGGCCGTTGAGTCTGTGATTTCATAGACCTTAGCTACCTTGCAGCTCCAGTCGTCAGACCAATCCTGTCCACAAACCCAGTAATCGTAGTCGTACAAGATATCGCCAGTCTCGTTACACAGTTGGAGCGCCTCCTTCATCAGCGCGTAGTAGCGCTCAGAGCAATAGGCACTGTCGCGATTGAAGGGATTGCTGATATAACTCACCTCTTTCCCTTCGCTGTCATAGGTCGATTTGCCAACACCTTTGTAGATGGTGTCAATGCGCTGGCGGATATAGGCTTCGGAATGTTTGTCTATTCCAGCATCAGCTACGGTATCAATTGACAGCGAATCTGTGTCACTGACGGTTTTTCCTGTCTTGTTGCCGCAATTCAGCATCAAAATAGCGGTGAGAATAAAAACTAAAATCTTCTTCATATTTATCTTGTAAATCTAAAAAACTCCTTCAGACATTCTTTTTGTCTCGCTCCACTCTCGTTTATCACCTCCGACACGTCGGATGATGTTATTCTTTCTCAGTTTCTTGGTGTTCCAATAGACGCCTTCTCCTGTGATACCGCACGCATCAGCAAGTTCCTTATTTGTTGGATGCGCTTCTGCAAATCCTTTCGGATGCTCAATGCTTCTGCCAGTTTCATACCTTTATGTCGTTTGATGTTGATGCCAGCAATTTCTCTGCCAACACTTTTACTTTTTGATCTGTGATAGGTTCTTCCGACGAATACAACTCTTGTGTTAGCGGACTATTCATCACAAGCCCGGCAGCGTCACGCGGCTCAATATCGTACTCTGACACCAAGAAGGCTGCAAGGTCTGCCATCAAATCCTCAAATTTCAAATACCTCTCTTCCATATCGTTATTCTTTGATAAGTTCATTTATTGCCTTTTCGGTGCAGAAGCAGTATTGGGTGTATTTGCTGCCAAACTGAGATACATGCTCAGCGAAGTCAAGCAATGCCGCTGTTTCCAGATAGCGAGCGCCATATTTCAGTTTGTGCCGTTCTATCTCCTTATCCACGAAAGCATCAGCAACTGGGCCAATGACCACATCGTAGTCATGAGAAAAAGTCTCGTCATAGCGATTCTGAATGATAAACTTCGACCACTCAGCACTAAAACCCTTAAACTCCTTTACCTTTAACCCATGCGCTCCTGCTTTGCTGGGATAATATAGAAAAGGTGTAACTACAGGCTCTCCTCCATCTCTGCCAACTCTGCGCTTGGCCATCAGATAGGCACGTTGCCATTGTGGTGTCAAGTAGAATCCACGGCCAAAGTCGTTCATCGACTGGCACATTGCCAGATTAGGCTGGACGATTTCAACATTACTTCCATGCAAAAGTCTCATACAACCCTTTTCAATATTTCACGATTCCTGTTGCACACCTTGTCAAGATCATCGAGGAGTGTCTGTCGAGGTAGCGTCTGTTCGTAAGCATAGTTCTCTTCCAGAAACTGGATACCCTTATACACCAACAAGTACTTATATGCATCGGCAAACGCAATTTTCTTGCTATGTGCATACCACATCACACCTATTGTCACAAAACGTACACGCTCTACCTTTTTCTCGTCTGGTTCTTTCATGCCCATCACTTGGATGGTGATTTTCTCACCCATCGCATCCATCAGCAGCGAAGCATCCTCAAACGAGATGTGTGTCAGTCCTTTTTCTATCTTACTGATACTACTCTTGGGCAGACCAACGCGCTTGCCAAGTTCCTCCTGAGTCATACCCTTGGCTTTCCTCACCTGCTGGATGGTCATACCCAGCATGCTGACATTATCTTGATTATCGAACTTATTCTTCATAATTCCTAGTCCTCCGCTGCAAAATTACGAAAAATTTCCGAAATGAGAAACTTTTTGCTTATTTTTTTTGCACGAAGGCTCACGGCAATACGTTAACGGCTCTGCATGAAGTGGAACGTACGCTCCAGCAGCAGGGCATTGAGACAGAGTGGATTCATGTTGACCACCTGTAGATTCCAGGCTGCGTTCGCTTGTAACAGATGTTGGAAAATTTTAATGTTTAATGTTTTAATGTCATAATCTTCGTAGGGCAGGCCAATGTGCATTTGCCGCACTTGATGCAGTCGGGATGCAGATAGCCAGACTCTTGGCCGCGACTGTCATAGGGGGTGAGTTGCTCATTTTATACTATTATAGTTCCACATCTGAAAAACTGTAATTGCTCGCCCATCACGTCTTTCATTACCTCAAACACATGGTCACCTGTGCAATGGCTGGTGTAGAACTGTGTTTCTGGATACTTTGCTTTCAGCCTTTGCGCCAAAGCTTTTATTTCATCATCTGTCTCTTGTCCGTCGAGCAAGTGGAAACCACCTATAACGGAATGAACTGGCCAAGGACATGCCGCCAGAATATTCTCCAGTCCGCTATGAGCACAGCCCGTGAATAGCAGGCCATCAACATACAGGGCCAGTTCGTGGCGGAAGTCGTCGTGGATATAATCGCCATCAGCATCCTGCACATAGAGATTCCTGTTTCCCTTGGGCATAGGATTTGTCTGTGGGATATGGGCAATTACATGAAGCCCTTCCAAAATCTCGCAGGTCTGGTCTATCATGACGAGTCTGTCTTCGCCTATCTCAGGCCACTCCGTGGTAATGCTATGCAGGTTCCCTCGCTTAGAAAAGAACTTTCCGCTCATGGCATCTGGCGAGACGATAACCTGAGTCTTCTGATTATGTTCTAAGAAGTATTGTAAACCTCCCGCATGGTCGCTGTGTCCGTGAGAAATAAAGACATAATCCACATCGCTGAGATCTATGCCCAACTGCTCTGAGTTTCGGATAAACACATCGCTTGCTCCTGTATCAAGCAGAATCTTGTGTCGCTCTGTTTGACTACGTTGAAGAAAGATTGACAGGCCATGCTCTGTAGAGAGCCGGCTGTCATCACTTCGATTATCTGATAATACAGTCCATCTCATAGAGGGTTCATTTATGAGAATTTTTATAATCTAAACTGTACATTATTAATTCTTCCTTTTTTTCGTGTATTTTTTCTTGACTATCTCGTATGAGTTCCGGGTCAGTTCCTGCAGCAAATCATCTGGCGCAGTCTTTGGATTGATGCCTATCCAGTGCTTGGGCGACTCGTTATATGGATTGCCGATGCAGTCATGCTGTGCCTTCAGGTCTTCGATGCGCTCTGGCTGGCATTTCAGCGAGATGACTGAGAAATCATTGCAGTCGAAGAATGAGAACATGTGTCCAGCAACGTAGAACACCAATACACCTTCGCCACTCTTAAACTTTTGGAAAGGCAGCTTCTCTTCAATGTCTTCGACTAACGAGAGACAGTACTCGCGATAGTCTTCTATGTTCATTGTCTTAGCCGATACTCTTTCCCAATTCGAATGCATCTTGCAGTTTGGGATTACCCTCAATTTCACGGGCATCATTCACACCTCCGCAGAAAAGCGTTCCTGCCAGGCGACTTTTGGGATAGCAGTCTATCCATCCCGTCAAGCCCATCTCTGCACGTTTTGGAGTCTCGGCTTCATCTTCTGCTGCCGTGGTTAGCAGATAGACGTCACGGAACTGGTAATCCTGTTCGTACATCGCGTTCATGCGGTCTATGAGGGTCTTCATCTGGCCGCTCATCTCATAATAGTAGATAGGTGTAGCCCAACAGATAACATCGGCATTCAGCACCTTGGCCATGATGTCGTTCACGTCGTCGTTGATGACGCAGCGGCCTAACTTTTGACAGCCCATACAGCCTTTACAGAACTGGATGTTCTTGCCAACGAGAGAAATCTTCTCCACTTCGTTTCCCGCAGCCTTGGCTCCTTCAACAAACTGGTCAGCGAGCATGTCGCTGTTTGAGCCTCTTCTAAGGCTTGTGGAAATAACAATTACCTTTTTCATATCCTCTAAAAACGCTTAAATCTGAGCACAAAGACAATGCAAACCGAGTGCAGAAAGCTTGCTTTTTGCCAAGTTGAAGCCTGTCTTCGCTTTTTTTGATTTGCAAATATAGTGATAATTACGGAATTATCGCAAATTTTACAGCGACTATTAGGAATATTTATGAAGAAAAGTATAATTATCGCAGCATTAGCTGCCATAATTCCACGATTATTTGTACCTTTGCACCAATTATTACTTGTTCCATGTAGTTGCAATATATGAAGAAAGTATTATTGTTTTTCTCCCTGATGCTTGCAATAGCAGCACAGGCAGACGTTTTAGGAGAGTACAGTTTTGAGGGGACATTGGGTGACAAGATTCCCGTCAGGTTGAAGTTCGCTGTAAATGGCGAAGAGATTGCCGTGGGTGAGATCTATTATCCGAAGGCGAAGAACCCAGCCCCCATCTTAGTAGTTGGCTCACCAACGAATGATGAAGGCTGGTATTATCTGAAAGAATACCAAAGCGACGGTACTATCACAGGAACGATGCTGTTCCGTATTGTGGAAGTAGAAAACGAGGATCCCTATATCGCTGAAGGCACCTGGACGAATCCGAGGACAGAGAAATCGCTACCGATGAAGAACTTCAGTACGAATGATGATGCCCTCACCGGACGTATTGATGTGACAGACTATCTTGACTACGAGGATCCGCAGAACATCGGGCGTGAGTATGCCTATTCCATCTGGAATCCCCGCTATGGGTCTATGATGGGAGGCAACGTAAAGTTCCGTGGAGCAGGCAAGTATAAGCTGCATTTCGAGGTTAGCAATGCGCCTGGCAATATTGCCGAAGGAAAGAGTGCTCCTGATCGTCCTGCGGTACTGGGCGAAGGAACCCACGACTATTTCTATTATGAGAATGTCAATGAGTGCGGCTATGGTTTCAGTGCCCATTTTTTCAAGAAGTTCGTGGTGTTGAAGTCTACCACGAAGCATGAGACATTCGGATGTTTCGGTATGGGTGTTGCTTTCGACGGGGTGTATATAAAAGTTAAACAATAGAAGATATATTCACTCTTTATACTCTAAGGCAAGTCCACCTTCGCTGGTTTCCTTGTAGAGCGAGGGCTGGTCGTGGCCTGTGCGCTTTCAGTGGAGTCAGATGAGTGGCAAGGAAGGTAAGAGAATAATCCAGTAAGAGATGATAATGACGAATAATATCGTATGAAAGAAAAAGAGAAGATGCTGGCAGGCGAAGTTTATTCTGCTGTAGACCCAGAACTGATAGAAGAGCTAATGGCGACAAGAGTAGTTCTTTACGAATACAATTCCCTGCGTCCGTCTGAAACCCAGCGGATGAAGGAAATTCTGAAGGGCTTGCTTGGTCATGTGGCAGATGACAATTTTCTCATCAACCAACCGTTTCGATGCGACTATGGAAAGCAGATAAGCATCGGCAAACGCTTCTTTGC
Organism: uncultured Prevotella sp.; assembly: GCA_900319305.1. GTDB lineage: Bacteria > Bacteroidota > Bacteroidia > Bacteroidales > Bacteroidaceae > Prevotella. The sequence goes on along the minus strand of ONNY01000019.1, from coordinate 10,078 downwards.
GAACTTCAACTTCACCGTCCTCGATGAAGCCCGTGTCACCATTGGCGATGACTGTTTTATAGGCCCTAATGTCAGCATTTACACAGCCTGTCATAGTACAGACCCTGTGGAGCGCAACTCTCGTCAGGAATGGGCAAAGCCTGTCATCATTGGCCATAACGTATGGATTGGCGGTAGCGTGACCATCCTTCCAGGAGTAACCATCGGCGATAATGTCACCATCGGAGCTGGCTCCGTCGTTGTAGGTGATATTCCTTCAAATACCGTTGCCGTAGGAAACCCATGTAAGGTTATAAAGAATCTATGACAGACTTTGATTCCATCTAGCGCACTTCACGTTTAATAACAATCAGACTATCTGTCTTTATTCTGGCCAACAGCCAGTTATGTAGTTTTTTGATTTCTTCTTCAGAGAAAGACTTTTTCTTGTCTGATTCTATGATAGCTGTCACGTATTGATGTGTGTCTGTGGAATCCCTGTTCACTTCAACAACTCTTTGTAGTGCAAACTTGCTGATTTGCGGGAAGAGTGAGGCTAGCTCTGGGCGGATTTCGGCTGCCAGAGCCTCGTATCGCTTATATTCATTTAGCTGCTGATTCAGAAGGACATTTTCTGCAGAGAGTTGTAAAAGCTGTCTGTGCTCGGTTTCCTGGCTGGTGGTCAGCGAGCTTATCTGATGACTCAGTGCAAGCACGCTGTCGCTTTGCGTACCTTGGATGATGCGAAGGGTATAGTCCTCCAGTCCGTATTCATTCATCCTGCGTTGGGCTTCAGTCTGGGTCAAGTTGCTTATTTCGCGACCTACGGCAACGACACGCAATTTTAAACTGTCCTTGTCTACATCGCTCGAAATAATCTGAGTACCGCGCTGCGTCAGCTCAGTCTTGACGAATTTCCTTACATTGTTATCAAAAATGCTCTGTTGCACGATTCGGACGGTCATGTAGGTTGCCGGCAGCATGGTCAGGATGACGATAGACATCAGTATGCGACGCCCTCTGACTGCTTTTCCGTTCAACTGATATTCATATTTTTGGAAATGCATCAGCCGTACACCGCAATAGGTGGCAAGGGCAATAAACACGGTGTTGATGAAAAACAGGTAGAATGCTTCGAGAAAATAGAGCAAATGGCCCGTTGCCAGTCCAAAACCAGCCGTACACAGTGGTGGCATCAGGGCTGTGGCTATGGCAACACCTGGGATAACATTGCCCTTGCCTCGTGTACACAGGGCGATAATGCCCGCCGCACCGCCGCAGAAGGCTATAAGTACATCATAGAGTGTGGGCGCCGTGCGTGCCAGCAGTTCCGACCGTGCCTCGCTGAGTGGTGTCAAGAGAAAATAGACAGTGGCCGTCAGTACACTAATGAGGGTTGCTACACCGAAGTTCTTGCCTGCACGCTTCAGCAGGTCGAGATTATTGGTGCCAACAGCCAACCCCAAACCCACGATGGGTCCCATGAGTGGCGAGATAAGCATGGCACCAATGATGACAGCCGTCGAGTTGACGTTCAAGCCCAGCGAAGCAATGAAGATGGCAAAGATAAGCACCCAAAGGTTGGCTCCCCTGAAACTCACCCCTTCGGTAATCTGAGCTATAATCGCCTGCTCTTCCTCTTTGTCGGGCATCAGATTGAAGTAGTAGCCTGCGTGTTCAATAAATTTTCTTATAGTCATACCAATCTTACTCAAAATATCTAAATACACTTAAAACTGATGGCAAAATTACGAAAAATCCAAGAAATTTCGCTATATTTGTGCCGATATTTAACGAAAGTTGGTTCTTATCACGACTCAGCCAGCCATGCAAGCATGATGGCGCTCGCTGCTCTGAGAATTAGGATAGTTTAAAAACAACCCCAACAAAATAGAAGTAATCCATTATATCAGATAAGCTATGACTTACAAAAGTATTTTTCTCATCTTAGCTCTCTTGTTTTGTACGCCCCTTGCATGGGCACAGTACAATCAAGTGAACGACATCCCTTATCGCGAAGCTGCGAAGGGCTATGCGCAGGAACGCTGCAAACTCGATGTGTATTATCCGACAAACTCCCAGGATGCGCCTGTGGTGGTATGGTTCCACGGCGGCGGCATCGAGGGCGGCGAGAAGCACATCGACCCGCAGTTGAAGAACAGCGGTCTCGTGGTCGTCGCAGCAAATTATCGCTTGCTGCCCAAGGCTCCCATCGACGACATCCTCGATGATGCTGCAGCAGCTGTGGCCTGGACGTACAAGAACATTGCGAAGTACAATGGCAGCCATCGCAAGATTTTTGTCGCCGGACACTCTGCCGGCGGTTATCTGCTCGACATCATCGGACTGGACAAGCGCTGGTTGGCGAAATATGGTGTCGACGCTGACTCGTTGGCCGCCCTCGTCCCGTTCAGTGGACAGTGCATCACACATTATAATATACGTAAGCAGCAGGGCATCCCGCCCCTCCAGGCCACCATCGACCAGTATGCCCCGCTCACCTATGTTCGTCCCGACGCGCCGCCCATCGTCATCATCTCCGGTGACCGCGAACTGGAACTCTTCGGACGCTACGAGGAGCAGGCTTACTTCTGGCGTATGCTGAAACTCGTGGGCCACAAGGACGTGACGCTCTACGAGATGCAAGGCTACGACCACGGCGCCATGCCTTTCCCCGCCTACAAGATACTGAAGGACCATATCCGCAGGATTACAGCCAAGATGACTCCGACTTTGCCAGCTCACTCGAATGATATAGTTGCAGAGGGAGAAATTCCTGTAAGACTCGCTGATTCGTATAGCTTTACGGAAGGGCCTGCGGTTGATGCAAAGGGTGATGTCTACTTCACAGACCAGCCCAACAATAAGATTTTCCGTTGGGACTGCGAATCTGGTGAGATCACCCTGTTCACCGATCAGAGCGGTCGTTCTAATGGGATGTACTTTGATGCCAAAGGCAATTTGATAGCTTGCGCAGATATGGACAACCAGCTTTGGGCGTTTGATTTGAAAGGCCATTCCAAGAAACTTATAACCAGCTATCACGAAAAATTGCTGAACGGTCCCAACGATGTATGGATTGCGAAGGATGGAGGTTATTATCTGACTGATCCATATTTCAAAAGAGACTACTGGACACGCGCCCCAGAGCGCCAACAGCCTGTGGAAGGCTTGTATTATCTGGCGCCTGGAGGCAAGCAGCTGGTCATGCTCGACTCGACGCTTAACCAGCCTAATGGGCTCGTCGGAACGCCTGACGGAAAGTATCTGTATGTAGCGGAGGCAAAGGCCAACAGAATCCTGAAATATGACATTCAGACGGACGGCTCTCTCTCGAACCGGCAGGTGTTTGCCAACATGGGGTCTGATGGAATGACGATCGACGACAGGGGAAACATCTATCTGACTGGCGACGGTGTGACCGTATTTGATAAGAATGGCCAGCAGATAGCCCATTTCCCCATTCCTGAGAACTGGACGGCTAACGTCTGTTTTGGCGGAAAGGAGCGTGATGTGCTGTTTATTACTGCCTCAAAGTCCGTTTATACCCTGAAAATGCTTGTGCATGGGGTAAAATGAAATCCCCATCCGGGAATGACTCCGATGAGTGCAAACTATTTCTTCTCTTTTGCCTTTGACAATACTATTTCCATCGTTGTCTTTTGAACCTTCATGCCCATATTCCTGTAGAAACTTAGTGCAGGGTCGTTGCCTTCCCATACATTCAGGGTAATGTTGTTGCAACCGATAGACTTTGCATAGTCACGGACATATTCATACAAAGCAGTCCCTACGTGTTTGCCACGAGCCTTTTCATCTACGCAGATGTCATCAATATATAGCGTCTTGATGTTCTGGAGTAGCTTGTCATCTTTCACTTCCGTAATCATACAGAAGGCATGACCAAGGATTTGACCATTATCATAAACGAAGATAGGTTTGCTCTCATCTTCGAGCAGGGCTTCAAGTTCCTGCTCGTTATACTTCGTTGTGTTGGGCTTGAATAAGTCAGGGCGTATTACATGATGCACCATGTCAACTTGATGCAGCAACTCTATGATAGCCTGAACGTCTCTTTTAGCAGCTTTTCTTACCATTATTTCACAAATTATTGGATCATCTTTTGAATAGCTATTTCGTATTAAGACTAATGCTTCCAGCCGTGAGGCCATCTCCCGTGGCAGTCAGCTTGAGCGACGACGGCGTACAACTACTTTGTATGAGCACCTGAGCAAGACCGTTGAAGGCAGGAATGCTGAACGCCTGGCAGTCCTTTGCCTTGGGATGGTCTTCGCCCATATACGACGGGTCTCCATTGCCTACTCCAAGAATCCGACCATCGCCCTCGAGCTTGAACGTGAGCGTAGGACAGGCATCAGGCACGATACGGCCATTCTTATCTTGTACTTCAACGGTAATCACACTAACATCCCGCCCGTCGGAATTGATGGTCTGGCGGTCGGCCTTCAGCACAATCTTCGTTGCAGGTTTGGTGGTCTCGATAGTCTCTTTAAGTATGCGCTTGCCGTTCTTATAGCCTATGGCGACTACCTTGCCCGGCTGATAGATGGCCTTCCATTTTAAATGTCCGTTCTTGGGCATTGTCTGGCGTCCCAGTTTTTTACCGTTCACCGTCAGTTCCACCTCATCACAATTGCTGTAAGCCCATATCTCCACTTCCTCGCCTTCATGGCCCTGTAGGTTCCAGTGGGGGAAGATATGCAGTATGGGATCGTCCGTCCACCATGCCTTCAGATACCAAGCTTCGTCCTTGGGAAATCCGCAATAGTCGAGGATGCCGAATTCAGAGTCATGGGCAGGGTAGGAGAGTGGATTGGGTTCGCCGCGATAGTCGAAGCCTGTCCAGTAGAACAGTCCTGCAGCCCAAGGACGCTCGGCATAGAATTTCCATCCACGCTCGATGCGGTTTAGGGTGCCGTCCTTGTCTGGGCTCAGGTTCATGGAGGGCATGTGACCCGTTTCCTTGTTCACATCGAAATAGATGCCGCGTGTGCCGCAGCCGGTGGTTTCTTCCGTGCCGACGATTTTCCACGATGGATTCTTCTGTTTGCGGTTGTCCACGTCGTTCTGCAGGATATAATTGAATCCTACGACATCAAGCCCCTTGATCATCTCACCACCTCCTGCATTCGCTATGGTAGAGTGGCGAGTAGGGTCAAGCAGGCGGGTGTATTCCCTCATGGCAGCGGCAATGCGGGTGCCTTGGACGGTATTTTCTATACCCCATTCCTCATTGCCGTCGCTCCAGAGAATCACTGACGGGTGATTGCGGTCGCGCTTAATCATCCGCTCCAGCAGTCGCAGATGCTCATCATTAATTCCCGTCAGTCGGTTCTCGTCAATGACGAGGATGCCCTCGCGGTCGCAGATGTCGAGCAAGGCGGGTGTCATGGGGTTATGCGAAGCGCGATAAGCGTTGCAGCCGATAGCTTTCAACTGTTTGATACGCCATGCTTGAAGGGCATCAGGAATGGCCGACCCTACGCCTGCATGATCCTGATGCAGGTTTACTCCTTTTAGTTTTATTGGCTGACCATTCAAGATGAAACCGCGATCCGCATCGAAGTCGATATCTCTGATACCTGTGGTGGTCTCATAGACATCCGTCACCTGACCATTTACCCGAACGATAGTCTCGACCTTATATAAATAGGGGTCAGTGGGACTCCATAGATGCGGTTGAGCGATTGCCAACGTCTGTTTGCATCCCAATGTCTGTTTGCCTTGAAGACTTAGTGAAGTCGCATCGGACTTCCCCACCTCATGGCCATCAGCATCCAACATTCGCTGCACAATAGTGCATTCCTTTGCCTCTAAAGTGTGATTGTTTACCTCGGTTTCTATCGTAACTGTAGCTTTGTTGTATGGTGCTTTTAGGTCGGCATAGACGAATGTGCCGAAGGGGGCCACACTGACGGCAGCCGACTTCAGCAGCCACGCATCGCGATAGATGCCTGCTCCCTCATAAAACCATCCTTCTTCTAAAGTCGCGTCTGCCCGTACGCAGATAAGATTGTCGCCGCCATAGTTCACGTACTCCGTCACATCGTACACCTGCGTGGCATAGCCGCTGGGTTCCGTGCCCATGTAGAAACCGTTGAACCACATTCTGGCATTACGGAAGATGCCATCAAACTGCAGGGCGATATGCTTACCATAATCCTCGGCAGGGATATTGATGACCTTGCGATACCAGCCCACACTCGTCTCTGGATACTTGTAGCCCACAGTCTTATAACCATGTGAGTGGCTGGCCTGCTTAGCGTAGGGCAGCGTCGTCACCCAGTCGTGAGGTACGCGCACCTCCTGCCAGTCCTTATCATCGAACTTATTGGAATATGGTCCCTCGTTGTGTATCGAGTTGGCTTTTGTCAGATAGTTGAAGTACTCTGTTCCGCAGCCGAAATCCTTAGCTGGGTCGGCAGCATTGCCATGTGCAAATTTCCATCCCTCCTCAAGTCTGATTACTTCGCGTACACTTTGAGCATTGATAATGGTTGAGACCATTACAAGAGCCACGATGGCTATCAACTTTCCTATTTTCATAACAACAATTTTTAAATATGATTCAAACAATGTAGTGCACCATCAATGTAGAGGGCAAGAATGATTATAGTTCTGTAATTCCGTTGCAAATATAACTATTTTTTATGAACTGAAAAAGGAATATACGATAAAGTGTCATACTCTGCTAACATAGTATCTAGTTGCTTCTCACATGCCAATTGATTACTTAAAAAATCCTTTGCCGCAACGCTGATGAGTAGCAGCATCTGGGCAAAGGATCTATATATACTCCAGGGATTGTGGTAAGCGTCATCGATATTTCCGATGACTATCGCGGAATCTGCCTTGTGGCCGACAAGGATTTTGCTTTCGAATCACCCACGATGCGCGATGCCATCCGTGCCTCCTATATGCTTCAGCAGACCTCACTCCCCATCGCAGATATTGCCGTCCGTCTACACTTTTCTGAGACAGCATCGTTTACCCGTTTCTTCACAAGGATGAAGGGCATGAATCCGAGGGCATATAGAGCTCAAACTTGGCATGCATCGCATGATGTAGTACCAATGTGGCTACAATCTCAATGATGTTAAAGGTACTTCTTCGCCATCGAGCTGTAGCGCACAAGAGGCACTTCTGCATCCCTGTTATTCTGCCGTATCAACCTTTCCTAACGATATACTACTAGCAGACAAACATGTATTATCGGGATTGTTACAGACTGTCGTGAGAATCAAATAGCCCGATATAGTATCTGCATAGAAATTGATTTCATACGGAGCCGATGTATTATACCAGCTCGGCTCATTCTCACAACCCAATATGACTATCATCATAGAAGCCATACACGCAAACAAAGTTTTCTTCATAAGCAATTTGTTTAAGTTACACATCTTATTTAGTATTAGCAAGAGCCCTGCGAAGTTTGCTCATGCTTTTCTCATCATCACACCGTTTAAGCATCTTCTGGAATTCCTGATTTGAAATATTCTTGTCTACAAATGCTTTCAACATGTCTGTATGCTCTTCCTCTGGATCAAAGAAAATCTCTACTCCTAAGGCATCCACTTCTTTTCTTATTATGGTGTATGAGGATAGAAACTCTGGACAGAGGGAAATCAACTGCTTAGCGAAAGGAATGACAGAATTACCAATGCGCTCATTAACTCTTGCCTCAAAGAGGAGCAGTTTCTTGTCGATAGCTCTCTTCTCCTCTCCTTCCTGAGAAATGTTAATGATCTGGAATACTATATCGTAAGCCTCATCATTCCTTTTCAGTTCATAGAGCGCGCGCCCCTTGATGAACATCGCCTCCAGGCAAACCTTTCTACCGAGAACCATATCCGCATACCCAATAGCCTCTTCATAGCGATTGCCGTAAAGACTGATTACCGCATTCAGAAAGTTGCAAGTCATACTGCAATCCTTCAACAGCTTCATACTCTTTGTCATGCCTTTCAGACAACTGTCATCCAGCATGATGTCGAACATCTTCTTAGCAATTAATGCAGCATTCCTCAGGTCGTTTTTGCGAATCTTGTTCATCACAAGTTTCAGACACGACTTTGATGCCATGTTATAATCCTTTGCTATCAGATATTTATAAACAGCCTTGCCTGTTTTCAGTTCGTCATTGATCATGTCAATATCATTGAAGGAGTTGGCAAATGCACGTATTTCTGGATTCTGCATGATGTGATGTGGCATAATAGGGTGGCTCAATGTCAAACCATCCAATGAGCGCATACGACTGATGGCAACGTATGCCTGCCCAGCTTGGAACGTACCGCGAGACAAATCGAAGTGCATCTTGTCGAATGTCATACCCTGTGACTTATGGATAGTGATAGCCCAAGCTAATTTCAGAGGGAACTGAGTAAACGAACCCACAACTTCCGATTCCATTTTACGAGTCTGGCCATTATATTTGCCCTGAATATTCTCCCAAACAACTTTGCTTACGTTGATTTCCACACCATTTTCCAATGTGACAAAAATATGCTCTTCATCCAGCTTAGAGACCTTGCCAATCGTGCCGTTCATATATCCAGCCTGTGGATAGTTACGACAGAAAATCACCTGGGCACCAACTTTCAACCTAAGGAACTCTGGTACAGGAGCATCATTCTTCTTGAAGTCATCACGAATTTCGGCTTGATAGCAGAACTCTTCTTCTTCAATGGCATCCAATTTCTCATCATTGATCTTCTCTGCCATAGAGTTAAATGAAGTCAGTGTCACCGAGTAATCCTCATTGTCAGAATCCTTTGAAACATGCTTATTCAGCAAAACTAAATCCTCATTCGTTACCTCACCATTGCGCATCTTGTTCAGGATATCGAGGAAATCCTCATCACTCTGACGATACACCTTCTGGAATTCGATCTTTGGCAGGTTCATCCTCTTCAGCACAAATGCCTTATAGAAAAAGGGAAGCCCTGCACCATAGAGATCATGTAGCATCTCAGCATCAGCACTACCTTCTTTGACTACAGGAGGAAGCTGGAACAAGTCACCAACAAAGATGACCTGCTTGCCACCAAAAGGCATATTTGTGTGGAATACCATTCGAAGGCATCTGTCCATACCATCCACCATATCACTTCTTACCATCGAAGCCTCATCAACTATTATCGTGTCTGTTTGCCTGAGAATCTGGAACTTTTCATTTGAAAGACTCGTTTCTGTATGTGGCCCCATTGCGTGCATGGGGAATCCAAAGAAGGAGTGCATGGTCTGGCCACCAACAGCAATGGCGGCAATACCTGTGGGAGCCAGCACCAAGAAGTTCTTATTGATTTCTTCTTGGATACGCTTGATGAACGTTGTTTTACCAGTTGAGTATCCAGTTTGAAGTTGCATTCGTTCTCCATATTATCGCAATTTTGTTTCTGTTGGCAAAATTACGATCACGTTGTGAAGTCTTTCTTCACAACATAAAAAAATCCAAATAGATTTGGATTATTTGGAAAAAATGCCTAACTTTGCACCGCTCATCTGTAGTCAGAAGGAGTTTCGGGGCTCGGTATATCTAGACATATATCGAGTCCTGCGTATTTGAAACATTATCCTATTAGTTTAAAATCTTCTTCACGTACAAGATTGTTCACGAGGGGACGATGTGTACTACTATTATTGATTATCCGTCACCTCCCATCTTCCACCAACTGTTGGTGAATCAACGCGTTTTATTTTGCCTTCTTCCCTCAATACTTGAAGACCTTTTTTGATGGTTCTTACACTCTTGCCAGTCTCTTTGGCTAGTTCTTCTGTCGTAATAGTCGAATTGTCCTTAATAAGGGAAAAAATCTTATCTACAGTTTCACTACTTATTCTAATACTATTTGGGGAATCAGTTGGGGAATCAGTTGGGGAATCAGTTGGGGAATCAGTTGGGGAATCAATCTTATTATCATCATCTTTAATACTACCAAGATAGCTTGGTCTTTTAAAAATAATCCAAACAAACAGCCCATCAGTACCATACTCTGGCTCTGATACTCCTGCAGCCTTGCATACTTCCATCATTCTGCTGACACCAGTACCCCAACTTTCCAAGAACCCCGTTTTG
>ONNY01000012.1 GCA_900319305.1 uncultured Prevotella sp. | reverse complement strand
TGTCACATGGGAGGTGGTATCTCCATTGCAGCCCATCAGAAGGGTAGGGCTGTGGATGCCAATAATGCACTCGACGGTGAAGGCCCGTTTTCACCAGAACGTGCTGGTTCGTTGCCAGCCTCTGATCTGATACGGCTCTGTTTCAGTGGCAAATACACAGAGAAACAACTGCTGAAACGAATAGCAGGACAGGCAGGACTCAATGCCCACCTCGGCACCAACGATGTGAAGGAGATTATCCGTAAGATAGAGGATGAGGGTGACGAGCACGCCAAACTGATCCTTGATGCGATGATTTATCATGTGGCGAAAAACATTGCTGCTGAGGCTGCCGTACTTTGTGGTGAGATTGATGCCATCCTGTTGACTGGTGGATTGGCGCGTTCTGAATATATCGTCAGTCGATTGCGTCGTCGTATAGGTTTCTTAGGTCACGTCTATTGCTTCCCAGGAGAGGATGAGATGGGTGCCCTTGCCTTGAATGCCCTTGATGTCCTTCGCGGTAAGCGCCAAGCTAAGGTCTATACCTGATTTACTGGTAGAGTTCCTGAAGAACTGAGACAGACTTCAGTTCTGGGAAATCGGGAAGATGCAGACGATAGTAGATGAGCGATACTTCCAACAGACGGTTACGCTCCTGATGCGACATGCGGAACAAGTGCATTGTAGGGAAGTCCATACGCATCATCAGTTGTATCTTCTCTGCTTCCTGAGGATGAAGGAAGTCGCGATGTACTGGCGGCGCTGACAGGAAAATGCTCTCACGAAGGTCGAAGTAATCGCCAGTCTGATAGTGGTCGAGATTCGGATAGAAACCCAGAAAACGGGAGAGTCGCATGAGAAACACCAGATGGAAGTTGGCAAAACGGTCTGTCTGGGCATCGAGCCACTGGATGCTGTTGACAATATAGTCGAACAACGGCTCGTTGTGCTGTTCAGAACGGAGGGCATAATAGAGGAACTCCGCAATGAACAGGGAGATGGAGAGTTTGTTGGGATCGAAAGGAATCGATGAGAAGGGCGAGGCCAAGCGGACATCTGACAGTTTCTGGAGTTGGAGTTTGGGTCGCAAGTCAGACTCTATCTCAAGCAGCGTCAGCGGTTGGAAGAGTTGTTTTTTGATTTTGCCTTTCACCGATTTAGGGATGCTGACAATAAACGACTGTCGCCCCTGACTTCGTGTGAACATATCCACAATCAGTCGGGTTTCACCATATTTCAGGGAATGGAGCACAATGGCTTGCGTTTTCGTCAACATACGCTGCAAAGATAGTAAATAATTGAGAATTAAGGCTTAGAAATGAAGAAAAAAGCCTAGGAAACTCATTTTTTCTATGGAAAATTTGGTAGATTGGAAAAATAGCAGTAATTTTGCACTGCGATGGTCCCATCGTCTATCGGCTAGGACAAGAGATTTTCATTCTCTAAAGAGGGGTTCGATTCCCCTTGGGACTACCAAATTTAAATCCGTCATCTGCACAGCCAGTGCTACTGACTATATCGGGAACGGTGGCGGAGGGTGCCTGAAAGGGTGTCCGCCTAGGGCAGTCTTCATGACGCAAGACCCATAAGCTTTATATTAACAACAAAATTTTCATTAAAAAAATGGCAAATCACAAATCATCAGTGAAGAGAATCCGCCAGGACAAGAAAAAGGCGCTTCACAATCACTACTACGCAAAGACTATGCGTAACGCTGTGCGCAAACTGCGTGCTATGACTAACAAGGAAGAGGCTGTTGCTCTGTATCCGAAGGTACAGAAGATGCTGGACAAGTTGGCTAAGACTAACATCATCCATAAGAACAAGGCCGCTAATCTGAAGTCAAGCCTCGCTCTGCACATCAACAAGCTGGGATAATAAATTGCTATTATACAGACTTGAACCGCAGCCCGAAAGGGTTGCGGTTATTTTTTTGTAGTTTTTTAGCAGATAAACTATGTTTATCTGACTTTTTTTTTGTACCTTTGCAACCAATTAGTGAACTAAAGGAAAATGACAGAAGAACAACTGAACCAAGAACAGAACTATTCCGCGAGCAATATTCAGGTGCTCGAGGGATTGGAAGCCGTACGTAAACGCCCTGCAATGTACATTGGTGACATCAGCGAGAAGGGTCTTCATCACCTGGTCAACGAGACTGTCGATAACTCTATCGATGAGGCGATGGCCGGTTATTGTACGCATATCGAAGTAACTATCAACGAAGACAACTCTATCACCGTGCAGGATAACGGACGTGGTATCCCTGTAGATGAGCATGAGAAGATGCATAAGTCGGCCCTTGAGGTCGTGATGACGGTGCTGCATGCCGGTGGTAAGTTTGATAAGGGCTCCTACAAGGTGTCAGGAGGTCTCCACGGTGTGGGTGTCAGTTGTGTGAATGCACTCTCTACCCACATGCTATCGCAGGTGTATCGTAACGGCCATATCTATCAACAGGAGTATGAGAAGGGTAAGCCTCTCTACGATGTGAAGATTGTGGGCGATACGGATAAGACAGGTACACGCCAGCAGTTTTGGCCTGATGGTAGTATCTTCACCACCACAGAATATAAGTACGACATCATCGCTAAGCGTATGCGTGAACTGGCTTATCTGAATGCTGGTATCACTATCACGCTTACCGACCTGCGTCCTGATGAAGAGGGTAATCTTCGTCAGCCTGAGGTGTTCCACGCCAAAGAGGGTCTGAAGGAGTTTGTGCGCTATGTCGACCGTCACCGTACCTCTATCATCGGCGACCCTATCTGCCTGAAGACAGAAAAGGATGGTGTGCCCATCGAGGTTGCCCTGTTGTACAACAGCGATTATTCTGAGAATATCCACTCTTATGTGAACAATATTAATACGATTGAGGGTGGTACCCACCTGACAGGTTTCCGTATTGCGCTGGCTCGTGCACTGAAGAAGTATTCTGATGAAGACGATCAGTTGCGCAAGCAGATCGAGAAGGCTAAGATTGAGGTGGCTCAGGATGACTTCCGTGAGGGCTTGACTGCAATTATCTCTGTGAAGGTGGCCGAGCCTCAGTTTGAGGGTCAGACCAAGACCAAGTTAGGTAACAGTGAGGTGAATGGTGCAGTGCAGAAGGCTGTTGGTGAGGCTATGAACAACTACCTGGAGGAGCATCCCAAGGAGGCTCACACGATCTGCGAGAAGGTGATTCTGGCTGCTACAGCCCGTATTGCAGCCCGTAAGGCTCGTGAGAGTGTGCAGCGTAAGAATCCGATGACGGGTGGTGGACTGCCTGGTAAGTTGGCTGACTGCTCTAATAAGGATCCTAAGGAATGTGAGATCTTCCTCGTTGAGGGTGATTCTGCCGGTGGTTCTGCTAAGTCTGGTCGTGACCGTCATTTCCAGGCTATCCTGCCTTTGCGCGGTAAGATCCTGAACGTGGAGAAGGTTCAGTGGCATCGTGTGTTTGAATCAGAGTCTGTGATGAACATCATCCAGAGTATCGGTGTACGCTTTGGTGTAGATGGCGAGGATTCGAAGGATGCCAATATTGACAAACTTCGTTATAATAAGATCATCATCATGACGGATGCCGATGTCGATGGTTCTCACATCGACACACTGATCATGACACTCTTCTATCGTTTCATGCCACAGGTGATTCAGGGTGGACACCTCTACATCGCTACGCCGCCGCTTTATAAGTGTACATATAAGAAACAGTCAGAGTATTGCTATACAGAGCAGCAGCGTCAGGCATTCATCGACAAGTATGTGGCTGGTAACGGAGAGGATAAGGCACTGCATACCCAGCGCTACAAAGGTCTTGGTGAGATGAACCCTGAGCAACTTTGGGAGACTACCATGAATCCTGAGAACCGTCTGCTGAAGCAGGTAACCATCGAGAATGCCGCTGAGGCTGATGAGATCTTCTCTATGCTGATGGGTGACGATGTGGAGCCTCGTCGTGAGTTTATCGAGAAGAATGCAACCTATGCAAACATCGACGCATAAGTCGCGAAAAACATAAAGAAAAAGGAGCGCTGGTAAGTTCGAAACTTCCAGCGCTCTTTTTATTTTCAGTTCTCAAACCAGATCAGGCGAACCTGATGGTTCCCTGAACAGGCTCGGGGTTATCTGTAGGAACGTCATCAACAAAAACCTCGCCATTAGCCTGGCTGTTGATGCTGTCGAGAATCTCACGTGTGCGCTTATAGGTCGGTGTCTGCTCTACAGCAGAGATAACATCGTCATTGTCCAAATCCTCAGGACGGAACAGGTAGATATTCGGACGACGCTTATAACGCTTGGTGCTGTTCTCTCCGCCATAATAGCGGTTACGACGATCCTGTTTTTGTGCAGCCTTCTCCTGTTCAGCAGCAATACGGTTAAGGTCTTCCTGACTCTGTTTCCTCAGATGACTACCCATACCATCTACATCTTCGATACCGAAGCCTGTAGCAAGGATGGTAACCTTGACCTTCTTACCTAACTCAAGGTCCGTTGCCAAACCCCATTTGATTTCAAAGTCACTGCCAAACTTTGCCATGAAGTCGTTTACATCATTCATCTCCTCCATCATCAGAGAGGTCTGGCCGTCCTTAGAACCGGCAAATGAGATAGAGAGCAGAATCTTCTTTGAATTGAAGATATCGTTATCGTTAAGTAATGGAGAGTTCAAGGCGTCGTCAATAGCCTTCTTCACGCGTCCTTCACCCTCACCGTAACCTGTTGACATGATAGCGACACCACCATCTTTCAGAACAGTCTTCACGTCGTTGAAGTCAAGGTTGATCAGTCCGTGAACGGTAATGATCTCTGCAATAGATTTTGCTGCGATGCTCAGTGTGTCATCAGCTTTGCCGAAAGCGTCGAGTACTGAAAGTTCAGGATAGATCTCACGCAGACGCTCATTGTTGATAACCAACAAGGCATCAACATGCTTTGACATCTCCTCTACACCGTCGAGTGCCTGGTCAATCTTACGGTCACCTTCGAAACGGAAGGGAATAGTGACGATACCTACCGTCAAGATGCCAAGCTCTTTGCTGACACGGGCAATGACAGGAGCGGCACCTGTACCAGTGCCACCGCCCATACCTGCAGTGATAAATGCCATGCGCGTACCATCGTTCAGCATGTTACGAATATCTTCGATACTCTCCTCAGCAGCCTGGCGGGCTTTCTCAGGTTTGTTACCAGCACCGAGTCCTTCCTTACCTAATTGTAGGTGTACGGGTACGGGTGAGTCGTTCAGGGCCTGATTGTCTGTGTTGCAGAGTACGAAGGTCACATCGTGGATACCTTCTCTGTACATGTGGTTGACAGCATTACCACCACCACCACCGACACCAATCACTTTGATGATGCTCTGTCCCTTCTCCGGTGCTCCGAAGTCCAGGATATCTATGTTATTAAAATCGCTCATATTCAGAACTATAAACTGTTAACTTGTTACTACTAAACTCTCTTATTCTTCTTCAACGATAGACTTGCCAAACTTCAGGAATCCTTTCTTCAGTTTGTTCCAAGGACTGTTCTCCCTGCGGATGGCCTCTTCCTCTTCCTTCTTTCTGAGTTCCTCCTCACGCTTCAGACGATCCTCTTCTTCCTGTTGACGGCGCTTCTCTTCCTCGGCTGCTTTCTTCTCGGCTTCAGTACGGATGACGCCGGCAGGTATCTCGCCAGGCTGGCGGACAGGACGCGGGTCGGTAGCAACGGGAGTGGCAACATGTTTCTGACCGAAGAGATCACCATTCGGATCAACATAATCTCCGGCGCAGTTGATGTCACCCTTAGCCAACAGACCGAGAACAGTATTCATCATACCATTGTGAGCCTTGATATCCTCATTATTGGAGAGAATGGTCTGAGACACAAACTTTGCAATACGGATCTTCTCCACGTGTGTGTGATTGACAAAGGCCTTCTCGATATTCTTCATATTGGAACCGCCACCTGTCAGGATGATGCCGCCCAGTAACTTGTCGTAATACTCCGAAGGTATTTGATACCATACATTCTCGATGATCTCTTCAAGTCTTCCCTCAACGATTTCGATAAACTTGCGACTCTCAATCTGGCGTTCTGCGTCGATGGAGTATTTCAGGTCGTTGTCAATCTCGCTGTTATCGGTGTAGGCACTGCCGTATTTCAGTTTCATCTTTTCTGCATCGCTCTCCTCAATCTGTAGCGTTGCAATATCCTTGGTGATATTGTTACTTCCCAGAGGAATAACAGCAAGATGACGCAGCACATTCTTTGAATAGACAGAGACAGTAGTTGTATCGGCTCCAAGATCTACAAGTGCACAGCCAGAGCGACGCTCAGCCTCTGTAAGAACACTATCGGCCAGAGCCAAAGGAGCCAGATACATCTCTGCCACATTGATGCCAGCGGCTTCAAAGCATTTGTTCAGGTTGCGATAGAATGCACCACGTTCCAAGATATTGAGGAAATTGCCTTCCAGATGATTGGCCTGGATTCCTACGGGGTCGAGTTGCAGCTGAGAGCCCACCTTATATTCCTGGACAGCAGCATCGAGAATTTCCTGATCGGGATATACCATATTGCGGTTGGCATCCATCAGTTCAATCACCATATCCTGGGTAATGATGCTTTCGTTGGGCAGGTCTTTGGCGATGACGTTCTTAACGCTGCGGATGGACTGACCTCCGACACCTACATACACCTGACGGATTTCGGTCTTGAGTTGGGCCTCCAGCTTCCTGACAATGCTGGTGAGGCATTGAGCGGTCTTGTCGATATTATAGACCACTCCCTTGCGAATAAAGGCAGAAGAGTTCTCCTTTACAACGGCAAGTACCTGAATACTGCCGTCGAGATTCTTCTGTCCAGCGATACCGGTCATTTTGGATGAACCGAGTTCAATTGCTACGATAAATTCCTTTGCTGCCATCTCTTATAACTTATTTATTTTTTCTTTTTATTTTTCTTGCAGATAATCTGATTGTTGAATTCTACACTGATATAGTTATACTTGTTCCAACCCACCTGATTAAGACCATAGATGTAAAACTTACGGAGACGATCCAGTTTCTTATCTATGTCAACAGGTGCGCCAAGATAGGCGATATGATCTCCGACACGTGGAACAATCTCGATAGAACCATCTTCTAATACATTCATCTGAACAATCTGGTTTCTCCAGAATGGATCATACAGAATATGACTGGCAACACGTGTCAACGTATTTTTGGCGTATTTGTGGTTAATCGCTCCTGTAGCGATAATCAGATCCGTGACATATCGGCTTTCCGGCATCATGCTGCCATGAGTGTCCAAATAGTAGTTCTCGCCATTGTCTGCCATGACCCTGACCACAGGGATACGTTGCTTGATCTGGATGCAGACATTACCACTCTGTGTCTTATAGACCTCTGCCTTCTCAACGAACGGACTCTTCTGCAAAGTTTCCTCAATCTTTCTGGGACTGATATCCGTCAGAGGCTGTTTGAGTGGATAAAGATGCTCCTTATTCAGAGCCTGTTTGATCTCATCGGCTGTCATGAAACCATCGTAGATGTTCTGCTCAATATCGATTTTCACCTCATTGCAACGGCTGTCCTTCGCATCGGGTTTGTTAAACGCGGTGACGGCCAGTAGCAGATAGGTGGCAACGACAATGTCGCAGGCTACAATCAAAGTCTTTTTCCAGTCGATAGACATCTTTTGGCTATTTGTTATTTAACAACTTTGCAATTTCCGGAACCTGATTGTCAAGGTCACCGGCTCCAAGTACGATCAGAACCTCAAATGAGTGGTTCTTGACGAAGTTGAGTACATCATCCTTTTGTATCATCTCTTTTTTCACACCTGGCTTCAGATTGTCGTAGATGAGTTTCGATGTGACTCCCTCGATAGGTAATTCACGTGCAGGATAGATCTCAGTGAGAATCACCTCATCCAACTGACTCAGTGCATCGGCGAAGTCCTTGTAGAAATCCCTTGTACGCGTATAGAGGTGAGGCTGGAAGATGGCGGTGATATGCTTGTCTTTATACAGCTCACGGATGCTTCGAGCACTTTGATAGATCTCTTTTGGATGGTGAGCATAATCGCTCAGGAACACAAGTTTGTCGGTCTTGATCTTAAAGTCGAAACGACGATCAACACCTCCATAGGTCTGCATGCCGCGTTTCAGTTCCTCAGCAGTACAGCCGTTAAGCTGTGCCATTGCCATGGCTGCGATACCGTTTTCGATATTGATGGGGATAGGTTGTCCAAGATTGACATCCTTGACGCTCTCGATGGGTGAGATGAAGTCGAAAGTAATCTCTCCATTCTCAATGCGGATATTCTCAGCATGGAAGTCTCCTTCGTTGAGGCTATAGTCATAGTGGCGCACGCCTGACTGGATGTTCTCCTTCATCTCCAGTCCGCGATGGATAATCAATGCACCTCCAGGTTGTATGAGTTCCGAATAGTGACGGAAACTTTCCAGATAGGCTTCCTTTGTACCGTAGATATCCAGATGATCTGGGTCGGTTGATGTGATGACGCTCATCCAAGGACGAAGCCAGTGGAACGAACGGTCGAACTCGTCAGCCTCGATAACGACATAGTCAGAATCGGAAAGAATATAGTTCGTGCCATAGTTTTTAGAGATACCACCTAAGAAGGCATTGCAATCCAGATGGCTCTGATGCATGATATGGGCACACATCGTGGAAGTGGTGGTTTTGCCATGCGTACCTGCTACACAGAGTCCTTTGTGCGTCTTGGTCAGCGTACCCAACACCTGAGCACGCTTCTGTATCTCGAAGCCATTCTGCTGGAAATAGCACAGTTCCTGATGCTCTGCGGGGATGGCTGGTGTATAGATGACCAGGCATTCCTGTTTATTCTTGCAGGCCTGTGGAATCTGATTGACATCTTCTTCATAGTGGATGAGCATTCCTTCCTTTTCCAACTGACGTGTCAGGTCGGATGGGGTCTTGTCGTAACCTCCGACGACAAGGCCTTTGTTCAGGAAGTATCGTGCGATGGCACTCATGCCGATGCCTCCTGCACCTACGAAATAGACTGATTTGATATCGTTTATATTCATTTTGCTAACTTGATAACTTCTTTGGCGATAATATCTGCAGAGTCGGGGAGTGCAAGTTTAAGCACATTCTCACTGAGCGATTTCAGTTTCTTCTCATCATTAACGGTTTTAACTGCTAACTCCAACAGCGTGGTAGGTGCTTCTGCATCCTTTACATAGATGGCTGCATCTCTGTTAGCCAAGGCCAGCGCATTCTTGGTCTGGTGATCTTCTGCCACATTTGGGCTCGGCACAAGGATCACAGGTTTGCCTATCAGACAGAATTCAGAGATACTGCTGGCACCAGCACGACTGATCACAAGGTCGGCGGCTTTATAAGCAGCGCCCATATCGGTGATAAAGTCAGTAACCACAAGGTTGGGGATGTTTTGTCCTTCCAGTCTCTTGGCTATCTCGGCACTGTAGTACTTACCTGTCTGCCAGATAAACTGGACATCGGTTCCTTTTACCAGATCAAGGTGCTGCAGGACGCTCTCGTTGATGGTGCGTGCCCCCAGACTACCACCTACCAGTAAAATGGTCTTTTTGGCAGGATCAAGTCCGAAAGTCTTGATGGCCTCTTCTCGGGTGATGGTGGTATCAAGCAGTGCCTGACGTACAGGATTACCTGTCAGAATGATCTTATCTGCGGGAAAGAAACGTTCCATTCCTTCGTAAGCAACACAAATCTTAGCAGCCTTCTTTGCAAGGAGTTTGTTCGTCACACCAGCATAGGAGTTCTGTTCCTGGATCAGACAGGGTACTCCCATTGCTGCCGCCTTGTTCAGCGTGGGACCGCTGGCATATCCGCCAACACCAACAGCCACCTGGGGCTTGAAGTCCTTGATGATCTGTTTGGCCATGCGCTGGCTCTTCCATATCTTATAGAGTACCTTGAAATTCTTCAGCAGATTCTTTCGGTCAAACCCACAGATGGGCAGGCCTTTGATCTCATAGCCTGCTGCAGGTACGCGTTGCATCTCCATTCGTCCCAGTGCGCCAACAAACAGGATTTTCGCATCTGGGCGCAGAGCCTTTACGGCATTCGCAATGGATACAGCTGGGAAAATATGACCACCTGTTCCACCTCCGCTAATGATGACTCTCAGTTCTTTTTCCATACCTTTTTCTATTTGCCTGCAAAATTACTAATTATATTTCTTTTACCGCAATTTTTTCCGGTCTTTTTTTGGCTGAACGGCTTACACTTAGGATAACACCGATATATGCACAATTAATGATGGTTGAAGTACCACCTTTACTGATGAGCGGGAGAGGTTGACCAGTAACGGGTGCAATACCCACGGCAACAAGCATATTAAAGGTAGCCTGAATGACTAACAGCAGTGCCAGTCCCATAACCAGGAAGGCTGGGAAGTTGTTCTCACAACGGCTGGCAATTCTGGCGGCGCGATAGAGTAGTACGATATAAAGCAATACCACAAATGCTGCACCGATAATTCCTAATTCCTCAATGACAATAGCGTAGATAAAGTCGGAGAATGCTTGTGAGAGGAAGTCGCGTTCTACAGACTGCCCTGGTCCTTTGCCGATAATGTTACTTGACACAATGGCGATATTGGCATGAGCCACCTGTGCATCTTTGTCAAGGTCATAATCCTCTGGCAGAATCTCTTTCTTGTCGATGTGTTTGACGATACGGTTTCTCCAGGTGACGAAACGGTGGAAAACACCGCCTCCCTTGATAACCTTTGTGTCTGTGTTACCACCTGCCTGAACGGCTTCAACCGTCTGTTTGTTATCTTCCTCAGAGGCTCCAATGCTACCTAACGTAAAGACCATGGTCAGGAAAATGGCTATGAGGATGGCGGCGGCTCCAACTAACTTGCCCATCTGTGATAGTGGTACTCGTCCGATAAACATCATCAGGAAAATGACTGCAAACAGAAGTGCTGCAGTAGAAAGGTTTTCTATTCCGATGAGTGCAGCAGTCGGCAGTACAATACACAGGATGTACTTGAATGCTTTCTTATCAGCTCCATCTTCGCGCTGCATGGCACTGAGAATCTGTGCCGTAATGAGAACCATTGTTCCCTTGGCGATTTCAGAAGGCTGGAAGGTAACACCACCAGGAAGGGAGATAACGCGGTTGGCGCCATTGATAGACTCACCACCTACGAGTACCCAAAGTAGGGTTAGTCCGGAGATGATGAGCAGGAATGGAGTCATCAACTTGAAGTAACGGCAGGGTATGTTCAGTGTGATGACAGCTGTCAGGGCGCCAATCAGGATGGTGACGGTATGGAAGGCAATCGGTCCGATATAGTTCTGGCTCTTATATGTCAGGTTACTCGAAGCAGAGAATACTTCGACGATACTGATCATACAGAGGAAGAAAAATACCATCCAGATGACCTTGTCTCCTTTGAAGATGTTACCTATCTTTTTATTCATTTTCTATGTTCTATAGACTGCGGGCTAGTTCTTTGAATTGCTCACCTCGATCTTCCATGTTTTTAAATAGATCGAAAGAGGCACAACATGGGCTCAGAAGGACGGTTTCACCAGGCTTCGCCATTTCATAGCAAGCCTGCATGCATTCTTTCATGGAATGGGTGTCGCGTACAGGGATGCCGAGACTGTCGAAGTTGTCGTGTAGCTTCTGGTTGTCTGCGCCAAGATAAACGATACCAGAGCACTTCTCCTTGACCAGAGGCTTGATGGGATCATAGTCGTTGCCCTTGTCCTTACCGCCAATGATCAGGATGACTTTGGTCTTCATGGCCTCAAGAGCATACCAACAAGCATCGACATTAGTGGCTTTGGAGTCGTTGATATACTGCACGCCACGAACAGTACATACCTTTTCCAGACGATGCTCTACACCAGGGAAGTCACCAAGACTCTTGCGAATCTCCTCTTTCTTGATACCGGCGATATCGGCAGCGATACCAGCAGCCAGTGAGTTGTATATATTATGCTTGCCAGTCAGGCTCAGACTTTCCTGTTCCATATTGAATGGCTCAGGCTTCTCAATCTTATACTGACCTTCCTCGATATAGCCGATCACTCCTTTCTCCTTCAGTTCTGAGAAAGGATACTGGATTGACTTGATGTCGTATTTTTCCAACTCACGCTTGATGATGGGGTCATCAGCCCAGTAGATAAAGGCATCATTGGGCGTCTGGTTCTGGATGATACGCATTTTGGCGTCTACATAGTTCTGCATCTCGAAGTTGTAACGATCCAGATGATCTGGCGTGATATTCAGCAAGATGGCAATATTGGCACGGAAATCGTACATATTGTCGAGTTGGAATGAACTCAACTCGATGATGTAATATTCGTGTGGGGTTTCAGCCACCTGTAGTGCCAGTGAGTTTCCGATATTTCCCGCCAGTCCTACATCATAACCAGCCTCCTTGAAGATGTGATAGATGAGCGATGTGGTGGTAGTCTTACCGTTCGAACCTGTGATGCAGATCATCTTTGAACGGGTATATCGACCGGCAAATTCTATTTCACTGATGATATGAATACCTTTTTCTATCACTTTCTTTACCATTGGGGCTGTTTCTGGAATGCCCGGACTCTTGATAATCTCGTCGGCATTCAAGATTTTCTCCTCTGTGTGCTTTCCTTCTTCCCACTCAATATGGTGGTCATCGAGCATCTTCTTATATTTATCGGCAATCTTCGACATGTCGGACACGAACACGTCGAAACCTTCTTTTTGGGCAAGAACGGCTGCACCAGCACCGCTCTCTCCTGCTCCTAATATAACGATTCTTTTCATTTTCTATCTCATCTTTAATGTTATCAGTGTGATAGCCGCCAGGATAATAGTGGTAATCCAGAAGCGGATGGTGATCTTTGACTCATGGAATGGACGATGTGGCCAGCCTTTTAAGATATACTGGCTGGTAGCGTCGAGTTGTGAGTCGAGTTTGCGGAAGTTGTCGTGTATCGGCGTAGCACGGAACACACGGACGCGCTTTCCTTTTCTTTTCTGAATCTTGAACCACTGTGTCTGAATGATTACACTCAGGCTCTCAACAAAGAAAATACCGCAGAGGATAGGCAGCAACAACTCTTTGTGAATGATAACGGCACAAACACCAATGATACCACCAATGGTCAATGAGCCTGTGTCACCCATAAAGATCTGTGCGGGGAAGGCATTGTACCAAAGGAAACCGATCATAGCCCCGATAAATGCGCATAGGAAGACAACCAGTTCCTCTGAGTGGGGGATATACATGATATCAAAGTAAGAGGCATAGCCAATATGTGACGACACATAGGCTAATATACCTAATGCCACACCGATGACGGCCGAGTTTCCTGCACACATTCCGTCCATTCCATCGTTGAGGTTGGCACCATTTGAGACCGCTGTTACCACCAGGATGGTCATGATGACGAAAAGCATCCATCCTGCGGCAACCTTATATTTACCACAGAAGCTCATGATACTGGAATAGTTCAGATTATGGTTCTTGATAAATGGTATGGTCGTCTGGAGTGACTTCACAGCCTCACTCTTATGCTTGATCACTATTTCCTGGTTTTGCATTTTCACATCCATATTCTCACGTACGACGGCATCAGGACTAAGCCACAACGTGAGCCCCACGATAAATCCGATGCTCACCTGACCTACAATCTTATATTTGCCTTTCAGACCTTCTTTGTTACGCTTGAATATCTTAATATAGTCGTCGAGGAATCCGAGGAATCCCAGCCATAGGGTTGTGACGACCATCAGGATCAGGTATATGTTTCGGACACGGCCTAACAGAATAACGGGTACAAGAATGCTGACGATGATAACGACACCGCCCATCGTTGGTACACCTTTCTTCTCTACACCAAATGGATCTATGCTTGGGTCACGCTCCGTTTCAAAAATCTTCTTACGCTTCATCCATTTAATAAAGCGTTCGCCAAACCAGGCTGATATTAACAGCGAGAGGATGAGTGTCAACAGGGCTCGGAACGAAATGTAGGACCACATGTGTGAGCCTGGAATATCGTACTGGTCGAGGAATCTAAACAGATAGTATAGCATAATTTCTTAAGTTTTAAGCATTAAAGATCTCACGAACAACTTCCTTGTCATCGAAATGGTGTTTCACACCCTGAATCTCCTGGTAATCTTCATGTCCTTTACCGGCAATCAGAATGACATCACCTTTCTCTGCCATCATACAGGCAGTACGAATAGCCTCGCGACGGTCCACGATACTGATCACTTTCTTCATCTGTTTATTATCGAGACCTGCTAACATGTCGTTGATGATATCCTGAGGTTCTTCAAAACGGGGATTGTCACTGGTAATGATAACCTTGTCACTTTGCTTAACGGCTTCTTGGGCCATGAGTGGACGTTTTCCCTTGTCACGATTACCGCCAGCACCACAGACCGTGATAACCTTGCCTTTTCCATCAAGCACTTCATGGATGGCATTGAGCACATTCTCTAAGGCGTCAGGTGTATGGGCATAGTCCACGATGGCGGTATAGCCTTCTGGTGAGTGAATAGGCTCCAAGCGTCCGCTTACGCTCTTCAGTGTGCTCAGGACAATCAGGATGTCCTCTGGTTTCTTACCCAACATGACTGCTGCCCCATAGACAGCCAGAAGGTTGCTTACATTAAACTTACCAATGAACTGCACACCGACCTCTTTGCCGTTGATATCGAGGTACATGCCTTCAAAATGACACTCGATGATCTTAGCCTTGAAGTCTGCCATCGTCCGTGTAGAGTAGGTCTTGATTTGTGCCTTACAGTTCTGCACCATAACAGCACCGTTCTTGTCATCGGCATTTGTGATGGCGAATGCATCCTTGTCCAAACCGTCAAAGAAGGCCTTCTTTGCATCGCGATAGTTCTCAAAGGTCCCGTGGTAGTCCAGATGGTCACGAGTAAGGTTGGTAAAGATGCCGCCAGTGAATCTCAGTCCACCGATACGTTTCTGAGCGATGGCATGGCTGCTACATTCCATAAAGGCATACTCGCAACCTGCTTCCACCATCTGAGCAAGCAGATGATTCAGTTCAATCGGATCAGGTGTTGTGTGGTCTGCGGGGATAGGCTCACCCTCGATGTAGTTACAGACGGTAGAGAGCAGTCCGCATTTGTGGCCTAACTTCCTGAACATATTATATAATAAGGTGGCAATGGTGGTCTTACCGTTTGTACCCGTTACACCCACGAGTTTCAGTTGGCTGGAAGGGTTTCCATAGAACTGGGTTGCAACCATTCCGACATTGTCTTCTGTCGATTCTACAGCGATGTATGTAACACCCGGTTCCCGTTTGTTGGGGAAGTATTCGCAGAGAACAGCAACTGCACCCTGTTCAATGGCCTTTGGAATGAATTTGTGACCATCGGTCTGAGTACCAGGGATGGCAATAAAGAGATGTCCTTTCTCGATTTTTCGGGAATCGATATTCACACCTGTAATCTCTACCTCTGTATCACCTAGGATATTGAGGACTTCTACATTCTCGAGCAGTTCGTTCAGTTTCATATCTTTATTATTTTAGATTATTCCAAATATAGTTCACAAATCATACCCTCTTTGATGGCGGTCCCTGCATAGATGCTCTGTGATTTGATCTTACCTCTGCCGTGAACTCTGGCTTTCACACCTCGCGATTCAAGCAGATAGACGGCATCGCGTGCACCCATACCGATGACATCAGGAATGATGCTGTTATTGGTCTTAACTTGTGAAAGGACAACATCTTTGGCGGCTGGTACGGCTTTTCCCCAGATGGGATTACCTTCAGAATAGGAACCTCCCCAGTTGGTATTGGTCTTTACACCAAGACCTTTCAGGACATAGTTCGCTGCAGCTACATTACCACTTTTTACGTCAGGTATCAACATGGAGGTTGAATCTCTGGCATCTTTGGCACTACGTTTCAGATTCTGAGCCATCACACCTTCAGCAATACGATGGAAGACGACACCACTCATACCACCACCTGATGCAGGCAGACCTGATTTCTTAATACAGACGATACAGGTATAGCGTGGGTCGTCGGCAGGGAAGAATCCTGCGAATGACAGCCAATAACGGGTAACACCTGAGTGGTAACCGCCATATTGGTCAGCAACTTGGGCTGTACCGGTTTTCCCTGCCACCTTGAATGACTTGGAGCCAGCCTTTCGTCCCAATCCTTGGCTGACAACATGCTCTAATATCGTCTGCATGGTCTTGATGGTCTGTGGCTTGGCGATGCGTTCCTTTAGGACAACAGGCTCAAACTCCTTGACCACCTCACCGTCCTTCATAAGTTGCTTTACGAAACGTGGTTGCATCATTTTGCCATTGTTGGCAATAGCATTATAGAAGGTCACAGTGTTAATGGGTGCAATCTGGGTCTCATAGCCAATACTCATCCATGGCAACGTCGTCTTACTCCAATATTTCGTACGGTCAGTGGTCTTCGTATCCGGCATTCGGATCATCGGGGGGTGATAGCCAACGATGGGAATCTTCAGATCCTCATGGATTCCAATACGATAAAGTCCTTTAACATATTCTTCAGGCTTACTCCCATAATATTTGTCAATAAGATAACTAACGCCAATGTTTGAACTGACCTCCAAGGCACGAGCCACATTAATCGTGCCGTAGCCGCCACGACGCCAGTTGTGGTCCTTCATTGGACGACCATGCATCTCCATCACACCACAACCCGTAGGTATGGTCATCGTCGTATCTATTCTCCCGTCGTCAAGGGCAACGAGGAAGGAGGCTACTTTAAACACAGAACCAGGTTCGCAACGATAACTGACAGCATTATTCACCATTTCATGGTATTCTCCATCTGTACCACGTGTCATATTGACAATGGCTTTCACGTCACCTGTCTTTACCTCCATCAGGATGACAACGCCCATTTCACCGTTAACCTGCGGGTCTTTCAGTTCGTCGATAAGGGCACGCTCTGCCAGATCTTGCATACTGACATCAATCGTTGTGACGATGTCATAGCCATTGATGGGCGACTGTACTGGGATGTCCATGTATTTGTTGAGCACCTTACGACGGTGCATCATACCATTGGTACCACGTAGGATCGAATCGAAAGATAATTCCAAGCCGTTCTTTGCACTATCCATAGCGCCGAACATAGAGCCGATGGTACGTTGGGCAAGTGTTCCGAACGGGTGATTACGGGAATTGAACTCCTCCCAGTGGAAACCGCCTTTATAGATGGGCTCTCTGAAGATAGGCAACTTGCGTACCTCACAGAAAGTGTTATAATCGATACGACGAGGCCAGATGGGCCAATGACGGGCACCGACCTTACCGTTTTTCATAACCTTTCGCTTGCCAGCCAACAGATAATCCTTGAAATCATTGACGGTTCTGGTTGGGAAGATCTGGTTCAGTTCGTAGGCAATGCTGTCAATCTTCTCAGCCCAGATGGAATCTCGCTTGCGAACTCCGATGGAATCGTCGGTTCCTGCCTGGAAATCCATATAGATCTTATATTCAGGGAGGCTGCTGGCCATCAATTGACCATCACAACTCAGGATGTTTCCGCGATTGGGCTTAACACTTACACTGTCACGTTTCAGACGTGAGGCCACCTGGGTCCAATAATCTTTCTTAGCCGTCATGATGTACATGGCTTTACCCACAATGGCAAAACCAATGAGCGTCAACACTACTGCGATGGCGAAGTAGCGGGGCATGACCTTTTCGCTTTTGAACTTACTCATACCTTTCTTTATTCGGCTACATTAATAATATAAGGTGGCTGGTCTGCAACATGGAGCAGACTGTCCTTGTTCTGTTTCAGTGCATCGAGCACATGGCTCTCACGACATTTCTCTGTGAGGGTGCTGGAACTGGAGAGCGCCTTGTATTTTGCGTCAAGCAACTCCTTCTCCAACTTGTCAATGGTCAACATGTCCTGTTGACATTGGTATCTGATAGCAACATATACGATACAGAACACCACCATCAGCACGAAAAGCCAGATCTGACGGCGAACCATGTCGGCTGTCAGGAAGTCACCGCCAAGAATTGTTCTCAAAGTCATAGAGGAATTGGGCCTGGGATCTTCCTCCTTAGCCTTTTCCTTGATCAGTTGGATAGTCTTCTTCGCCTGCTCTTTCATTTCGGCGGCCTCATCCTTCATGCTGACCTCCTCTTGAACAGCAGGCTCTTCTACTACCGTCTCCTGCATCTCTAGTTCTATATCGTCTTTTTTCTTCATATCAATCACATTTTGCATCTTTCTGCTATGCGTAGTTTAGCACTGCGACTACGAGGATTGCGCAGTTGTTCCTCCTCGCTGGGAACGATGACCTTATTACTGATCTGTCGGAAGGGGGCTACTGTGCGTCCGAAGAAGTCCTGGTTGACTTTCCCTTCTGCATTACCTGCTTTCATGATGTTCTTCACGATACGGTCTTCCAGCGAATGATAGGTGATAACTGAGAGCCTGCCACCTTCTCGGAGAACCTCCTGTGCGCCGTAGAGCATTTCCTTCAGCGCTTCCATCTCGTGGTTTACTTCTATACGCAGTGCCTGAAACAGTTTGGCGGTCTCTTTCTTCTCACGTTCACGAGGAAACAGACTCTCCGTTATCTGCATCAGGTCTCCTGTGGTCTTAATGGCTTTGCTACTCCTTGCCTTAATGATGGCTGACGCAACCTTGCGGCCATTTTTAAGTTCACCATAAATATAGAAGATATCCGCCAGTTGTTCTTCATCATAATTGTTGAGGATTTCTGCTGCTGTCATGCCAGAGCGTTTGTTCATGCGCATGTCAAGAGGCGCATCGAAACGGAATGAAAAACCTCTGGTTTCATCGTCAAAATGATGGCTGGATACCCCCAAATCTGCCAGCAGGCCGTCAATATGTTCCACACCATAATAGCGCATCCAGTTGCGTAGATATCTGAAATTACTTCTTACAAACGTGAACCTGTTGTCATTAAGAATATTCTTTTCAGCGTCTTCGTCCTGATCGAAACTGTACAGATGCCCGTTTTTCCCGATACGACTGAGAATCTCCCGACTATGACCACCACCACCGAAGGTGACATCCACGTAGATACCGTCGGGCTTGATGTCAAGCCCGTCAACGCTCTCTTGAAGGAGCACCGGCACGTGATATGTTTCGGCAGTTGTTATCATAAGGTTGTATCGCTATTCATGATTTGCTCAAACTCGTTGCCGAAATCTTCCTCTGACTTCAGCGTCAGTTTTAGATTCTGCGGCGTCCAGATCTCAATAGTATCATCCATGCCGATAAACTGGATGTCCTGTTCGATGTCTGCGGCCTTCTGCAGTCTTTTAGAAATAAGAAATCGTCCGTTACCGTCGAGATTCACGACTTCGGCTTCCGACACGAACTGACGGAACATTTGCTGATGGGTAGGCTTCCAAGGACGAAGTTGGTTCTTCAACATGTCAAGACGTCCATTCCAGACGCTCTCAGGATATAGTACCAGACATTTCTGGAAAACGTCCTTGCGCAACACCAGATTCTCCTCGCCAGATGCCTGTAGCACCTTGCGGAAAATGGCTGGTAGAAAGGCTCTTCCCTTCGCGTCAGTCTTCGCTTCTATATTACCTAAAAAACGCATACGTACATCTTTATAAAGAATTCGGTTACAAAGATAGATATTTTTCCCCACTTTCCACCACATTTCCCCACTTTTTTCATAATTTAACTTTAATTTGTTGATTTGGAGGTGTTTTGTGTATAAAATACATTTAAAAAGAAAGATTTTTCCCAATTTTTTGCTCAGATTTGAAAGAAATGTGCTATTTTTGCACCTTGGTTAGTGTTTTGAAAATTAAAAATGGCAACAGTCACAGAGAAAACGATTGACATTGATAGCATCCTGAAAGGAAAGATGGGCGCAAAGGCGAAGTTTGTGCCCCGCTTCCTGGTTAACTGGTTAATTCGCATCGCCCATCAGGACGAGGTGAATGCCTTTCTTTGGGACAATCGTGATAAGGTCGGTGTTGAGTGGCTGGAGGCTTGTGTGAAATATCTGGATATGACATTAGAAGTGGAAGGGAAAGAGAACCTGCCTGCTCCTGATGATAAGAAACTCTATACGTTTGTCAGCAACCATCCTCTGGGAGGTGAAGACGGTGTAGCCTTAGGCGCCATTATCGGAAGATGCTATGATGGTCGGTTCCGTTACTTGGTTAATGACTTACTGATGAATCTTCCAGGTCTGGCGCCACTCTGTATCCCTATCAATAAGACGGGTCATCAGGGAAGGAATTTCCCTGCGATGGTGAAGGCCGGCTTTGAAAGCGACAATCACATGCTGATGTTTCCTGCAGGTCTTTGTTCTCGTCGTCATAACGGTGTCATAAGGGATATTCCTTGGTCAAAGACCTTTATTACCAAGAGTGTTGAATATCAGCGCGATATCGTGCCTATCCATTTTAGCGGGCAGAACTCCAACTTCTTTTATCGACTTGCAAACTTCAGCGATAAGTGCCTGCCATTTAACTTGGCTATGCTCTTCCTTGTCGATGAAATGTATAAGAATGTGCACAAGACCTTTCGTGTCACCATCGGGAAGCCAATCCCTTGGCAGACGTTTGATAAGCAAAAAACGCCGATGGAATGGGCACAATTTGTAAAAGACAAGGTCTATACCCTTGAATAATTATAGAACTAAATATCTATCCCAATTCAATAAACCAAGCAAATGGAACAAGAGATTATCCAGCCAATCGAAAAGGAAGTCCTCAAACGTGAACTGACACCTGAGCTTCAGCTTCGTATGACCAACAAAAGTCATAACGAGATTTATGTCATAACTGCTCACAATGCACCCAACGTGATGAAAGAGATCGGGCGCCTTCGCGAGATCGCCTTCCGTGAGGCAGGAGGCGGTACAGGTAAGGCGATGGATATTGATGAGTTCGATACCTGTGAAAATTGCTATAAACAGCTTATCGTCTGGAATCCAGAGGAAGAGGAGATTATTGGTGGATATCGTTACTTGGAGGGTACTGACTGGGAGTTGGACGAGAAAGGACAGCCCAAACTGGCCACGAGTCACATGTTCCACTTCTCGGAGAAGTTCCTCAAGGAGTATATGCCTTACACCATCGAACTGGGCCGCTCGTTCGTGTCGCTGCCTTATCAGAGTTCCCGTATGGGCGCAAAAAGTCTTTTTGCTCTTGATAATCTCTGGGATGGTCTGGGTGCTCTGACGGTCATCAAGCCCAATGTGCGCTATTTCTTCGGCAAATTTACCATGTATCCCTCTTACATCCGGCGTGGAAGAGATATGATTCTTTATTTCCTGCATAAGCATTTTGCAGACAAGGAGAACCTGATTGTGCCGATGAAACCGCTGGAAATTGAAGCCGATCCTAAGGAATTGGAACAGTTGTTCTGCGAGAAGGAGTTTAAGAAAGACTATCTCATCCTAAATACGGAGATTCGTAAGCTAGGCTATAACATCCCACCATTGGTGAACGCTTATATGAGCCTCTCGCCAACGATGAAACTCTTTGGCACAGCTATTAATTATGGCTTCGGCGATGTGGAGGAGACAGGCATACTTATCGCTATCGAGGAAATCTTCGAGCAGAAGCGGGTGCGCCATATTGACTCCTTCATCAAGGAACATCCTGAGGCGTTGAAGATCACCAGTGGTGCTAATAAGGTGATCTATAAAGAGAAGAAAGACTAAAACAGCCCGTTTATTCGACGAGAAGCTGAAGACCGATGCCCCGCACTGTCTTCAGAGTAATCTTGGGCTCATCTGCAAGGAGCTTACGCAGCTTGTTGACGAAGACATCAAGTGAACGTGATGCAAAATAGTCGTCTTCAGTATTCCAGAATCGGCTAAGGATAGCCTCGCGACGCACTACGTTGTTCTTATTCTCTGCCAAAAGCTGTAGTATCTGTGCTTCACGCTGGGTGATGGTCTGAGAAACACCGGTTTCATCGTTACGTAGTGTGGCATGTTCGGCATCGAGGGTGTATTTGCCGAGTTTATAGTGACTGGTCTCCTTTTGTGTTTTGCTTCCACTTCGCATCTTCATCAGCGCCTGAATGTGTGCATCGAGTTCTTCTGGTACGAATGGTTTCTTCACGTAGTTGTTGATGCCCAGTCGGTAACCTGCCTTTACATCGTTTGGCGAGGTAAGGGCTGAAGTGAAGATGATGATGACATCCTGATCCGTCTCACGGATGCGCTCCACCATTTCAAAACCGTTCATTACAGGCATGTCGATGTCTGAGATAATGACATCCGGCTTGGTTCCCTGCCAAGCCTGAAGTCCCTCCTTGCCGTTTGTGGCCGTTACTACTTCATAACCGCCAATGATATCCTCCAGTCCTGTCTTCTCGATATAGGCGAGTGAGACGTCATCTTCTACCAGTAATAGTTTAATCATAAGTCTTTAGGAATATACAAGGTGAATTCTGAATATTGGTCTTTTTCACTATTGACGGTGACCTTGCCGCCATGTGCCTGCATCACCTGATCCACATAGTTCAGTCCGAGTCCGAAACCTGAAACACCGCCCTTGCGGTTCTGTTCATGGATGGCAGCTCGTCCGAATTTGTCGAAGATGATATGTTGTTCCTCCTTTGAGATGCCAATACCGTTGTCGCGCACTTTCAGCAAGACGTATTTGTCTGTACTCTGGCTGGTGATACTGATTTTGATATCTTCTTTAGAATATTTGATGGCGTTGTCAATCAGATTGGAGATGGCTTCAGTGAGGTATTGCTCATCGGCCAAAACGTGTTTTGTGAGCAGATCAACGGTGAAATCGATGTTTTTCTCCGTCTTGGCCTTGGCTTTCTCGATCATGTCGTCAATGACAGGCTCCAGATTGAAGGTCTGCTTATTCAGGATCAGTTTCTTGTTTTCCAGCTTGGAGATGGTGAGGAGCTTATTGACGAGTGTCAGCAGATGGTTGGCCTCACTTTCGATGATGGTGAAATACTTCTCTTTAATCTCCGGCTTGTCATCCACCTTTCCACTATGCAGGAAACGGGCTCCCATGATGATGCTCGATAGGGGTGACTTCATATCGTGAACCATTGCGTAGCTAAAGTCGTTGCGCAGATCGGCCATCATCTTCTGCTCATCGAGATAGCGTAGTAAGCGTATCAGGATGGCTCCAAAGAGTATCAGGATAATGGCACTGGCCAGAAAAAGCGGACTTAGTCGTTTGGCAAGCACAGGGAAGGGATCGTTCAGTGCCAGTTGAATACCTCTCGATTGGTCGCGCCGGGTGCTAAACACTTGCGTTTTCAATGAGGTTGGTGTTAGTAGGTTGTTGTTCTGACGAAGAATCTTTCCCTGATAATCTACTTCCATCACGGTGAAATTCCTATCTAAGTTAACCACACTCAGCAGACTATCTACAAAGATGGCAATCGTATCTAATGACACTTCTGAATGATACCTACGGCTCAGCACGTCGTTCATACCTTCTACCGAGGATACTAAGGAGAGGTCGCCACGCAGTTCCGGCAGACTGAGTGTGTCGCCCTTCGACACGATATCCGCCCTGTGATAACTCTCGTAGAACATCGCCCAAGGCAACTGG
>ONNY01000112.1 GCA_900319305.1 uncultured Prevotella sp. | reverse complement strand
TCGTAACTCTCTGATTTTCAGTGTGGACCAGCCAGGGCTTGAACCTGGGACCTCCAGATTATGAGTCTGTTGCTCTAACCAACTGAGCTACAAGTCCGAGATATGAGTATCAGCGCTCTTATCGGCTGCAAAGGTACGCTTTTTCCATTAAAAATCCAAATATTTTCCCCAAAAGATACAAAATTAGTGGTCCATCTTTGGCAGTGATATTGATTTTGAGTACCTTTGCACCCATGAAAACGATCATCCTTTCAGAAGATGTAGGTTTGTCGGAACCATCGGTGGCCACCATCGGTGTGTTTGATGGTGTGCATCGTGGTCATCAGCTAGTGATAGGGCGTGTGCTTGATACTGCCCGTGAGACTGGGATGGCTTCGGTGGTGGTGACCTTCGACCGTTCGCCCCGTGAGGTGCTTGATCCCTTATTCCACCCTCAGATGTTGACAACACTTGCTGAGAAAGAGGCTATCATGGCCCAGTTGGGTGTGGATTATCTAGTGGTATTGCCCTTTACAAAGGCGTTGGCGGCTTTGTCGGCACAGGCGTTTATGCAACAGGTATTGTGTGATTGCCTTTGTGTGAAGACACTCTTTACAGGCTACGATAACCGTTTTGGGCATAATCGCGAAGAAGGTTTCGATGATTATGTACGCTATGGACAGGAGATGGGCATGCAGGTGCTACGTGGCGATGCTGAGTTGATGGCGGATGGTTCGCAGGCTATCAGTTCTTCTGTGATCCGGACACTATTGGTGGAGAAGGGACAGGTAGAGTTGATGCCTCAGTATCTGACTCGCCTTTATACGTTGCAGGGGCGTGTGATGCCAGGAGAACATATCGGCCATCAGTTGGGTTATCCGACGGCCAATCTGGAGCCTGAAGATGCCAATAAGTTGATTCCTGCCCCAGGCGTTTATGCCGTTTGGGCACAGTTGGAGGGTGAACAACAGGCACGGGCCGCAATGATGAACATCGGCCACAGGCCTACGTTTGATGGACACAAGCAGACGCTTGAGGTGAATATCCTCGATTTCAACGGAGATCTCTATGGGCAGACGGTGAACATCTCGTTTGTGGCTCGTCTGCGAGAGGAGCGGCGTTTTGATTCGCCTGAAGCACTCGTGGCGCAATTGGAGATGGATAAGAAACAGGTAAAACAACTTCTAAAATGAAGAATGCATTAATATATACCGTGATATTTGCAGCCATCCAAGTGGTGGTGAGTTTTAGTGTGCAGGGTGTCTATATGTTGATTTATGGCCCTGGGGCTAAGATAGATGCTACGGGCCTGATTATCACGATGGCTGTATTTAGTGTCGTAGTGATGGCACTTTTTCTATTGACGAAGTGGGCAGAGGTGTCGCGTCATTGGGTGCGTACGCGTCCTTGGGCTGTTCTCTTTTGGTGTGTGTTGGCTGCGCTGGGTGTCATCATTCCTTCCACTTGGTTACAGGAGCAGATGCCTGAGTTGCCCAATATGATGGAGGCTGAGTTTGGCATGATTATGAAGGAGCGTTTAGGCTACTTTGTGGTGGGGCTGTTGGCTCCGTTGGCTGAAGAACTGGTGTTCCGTGGGGCGATACTACGAGCCTTACTCCGTTGGCACAAGAACGCATGGGTAGGCATTGCCATCTCTGCGGTATTGTTTGCAATCATCCATATGAATCCTGCTCAGATGCCTCATGCATTCTTTGTAGGATTGTTGCTGGGTTGGATGTACTATCGTACGGATAGCATTGTGCCAGGTGTGGTGTTTCATTGGGTGAATAATTCGGTGGCTTATGTGTTGTATAATCTCTACCCTGATCCCTCGTTGAAGTTGATTGATATTTTGGGCGGACAGCAACAGTCGGTGTGGATGGCCTTGTTTTTTTCACTGTTGATCTTCCTACCCGCACTGTTCCAGATGAATCTCCGTCTGAAGAAATAATTCCCAGAAAGTTCAGAAAATGAAGTGGGCTGCCAGATATCTCTGAGCAGCCCTTTCCTTCCGTGTTAGTATTTTTTGAAAAATTTGAGAGAATGAGAAACTTCACAGCTTCTACTACGTGTTTAAATTTTAGTTATTATTAAAGAAAGCATAGAAAAATTTGTCTTATTCAACCAAGGTCGGATTGTCTGTTGTAGCCTCTTTGAGGCTGTCTGTGACATTTTCTGCCTGAATGGTGTTCAACACATTCACAGAATCGACCTTTTCCTTATGGAACTTGGCATAGGCATCCTTTGGATCATCCCATCCCCATTCCCATGGTGCCTGAGCAGCGTTGCCCAACGTGAGTACGATGGCTACGATGGCTGCGGCTCTGAACAGAGGGACCAGACGGCTTTTGAGTGTAACGGTCTTGGCCACGGGAGCCTCACCGATCTGCTGCAGGATACGTGCCTCAAAGTCTTCACCTAAAGGCTCGTCCTTCTGCTGCTCGTACGTGAACAATGCCTGATACTTCCTAAGAGCCTCAGGAATCTCTTCTTGGCTGAAGAAGGCGCGCAGGATGGCTTCCTCCTGGAGTGTGGTCTCACACGCCCAGTAGCGCTCCAATAGTTGTTCAATGTACTTATAATCCATATTTCTCTGTTTCTAAGAATTTCTGTCGGATGGCCTGGCGGGCTCTGAAGATGTTGACTTTCACCTGTTCCTCACTGATGGCCATGATGTTTGCAATCTCTTTATAACTCTTGCCTTCGATGTCGCGTAACTGCATCACGCTTCGTTGTTTCTCTGGCAGGCTGTCGATGAGGCGGCGTACCAATGCAAGACGGTCTTGATGCATGGCCTGTTCCTCAGGATTGGATGCATAACTGTTGTCAGGCGCATCGTGCTCACCTTCATCCAGACTTTGGTTCTGGTGTTCCATCCGCTTGGTCTTATCGAGCGACAGATTGCGGCAGATGGTCAGGCAGTAAGCTTCTATCGAGTCGATATCGTCCCATTGGTCTCGCCTGTTCCAGACCTTGATCATTGTCTCTTGAACAATATCCTCCGACTCCGCAGGGTTGAGAGTGATGCGGAGGGCAAGCCTGTAAAGCTCGTTTTTCAGCGGTAGGACATCATTTCTGAAACTGATCTTTTTCATCCTCTCTATAATGAATGACGATTGAAACGGAGAAAAGTTACAGTAAATGGCGAAAATTTTTCGCCATTTACTATTTTATCACAGTGCCGTGCTGTCCGTCGATGGCTGTTGCGAGTGTGATAATCACTCTGGCTACGCCAGCATCGATGGCAGAGAGGGCATTCTCAATCTTAGGCAGCATACCACCACTGATGGTACCGTCAGACTTATATTCAATAAAGTCCGCACGCGTGATAGTGGGGATGACACTATCATCATCATCAGGATTGCTGAGCACACCTTTCTTCTCAAATGAGAAGATGAGTGTCACATCGTAGTAGGGTGCTAAAGCCTTGGCAGTCTCACTGGCGATGGTGTCGGCATTGGTATTCAGGATATGTCCTTCGCCATCGTGTGTCAGGGGTGCCATCACAGGGGTGATGCCTTCCTCTATCAGACGACTGAGCATCTTGCCGTTGGCCTGATCCACGTCACCCACGAAACCATAATCAATACCATCCTTGATGGGCCGTTTGTGACTGCGGATGACGTTAATATCTGCACCTGTCAGTCCAAGGGCATTCACACCATTGGCTTGCAGACGAGCAACGAGGTTCTTGTTGACCAGACCGCCATAAACCATGGTCACCACATTGAGCATGTCTGCATCGGTGATGCGGCGTCCATTCACCATTTTCGACTCAATGCCAAGTTGAGAGGCCACCTGTGTAGCCCTTCGGCCTCCACCATGCACAAGTACCTTACGTCCTTCGATGGCACTGAAGTCCTTCAGGAGTTGTGCCAACTGGGCTTCATCTTCTACGACGGCCCCGCCTACTTTGACGATAGTGAGTTTCTCTTTCATTATTCCAGATATGTATAACCGTAAAGACCACTGCGATAGTTGCTCAAGAACTCTTTTCCCTCTTCGAGTGAGATCTTGCCCTGTTTCACACTCTTAGCCACCCAGACTTCGAGCTGGCGTACAAGTTTCTTAGGATCGTACTGCACATAATCGAGTACTTCGGCTACTGTCTCACCGTCGATGATCTGATCAATATGGTAGGTACCATCCTTCTCAGAGATGTGTACGGCATTGGTGTCACCGAAGAGGTTATGCATATCACCCAGGATCTCCTGATAGGCGCCTACGAGGAACACACCTAAGTAATAGGGTTCGTTCTTCTTCAAAGGGTGTACTGGCAGTGAGTGGGAGTTGTTGCGGTTAGTGACGAAGTTGGCCACCTTACCATCCGAGTCGCAGGTGATATCCTGGATCGTTGCATTGCGGGTGGGGCGCTCGTCAAGTCGCTGAATAGGCATGATGGGGAAGAGCTGGTCAATGGCCCATGAGTCGGGCAGGCTCTGGAACAGTGAGAAGTTGCAGAAGTATTTATCAGCCAGCAGTTTATCAATATTCATCAATTCCTCTGGAATGTGCTTCAGACTCTTGGTCAGGATGTTGATCTCATGGCAGACACTCCAGTACATGGATTCAATCTCAGCACGGGTCTTCAGATCAACAATACCATGACTGAACAAGTCGAGCACTTCTTCACGTATCTGCTCTGCATCGTGCCAGTCTTCAAGTACGTTGCGCGGATTCAGGTTATCCCAGATCTCATAGAGGTCTTTAACCAGCTGGTGGGAGTTCTCGTCAGGCTCGAATTCCTCCGGCATCTCCGGTAGTGAAGCGGTTTCCAGCACGTCAATCACCAGCACAGAGTGGTGGGCAGCCAAAGAACGTCCGCTTTCTGTGATGATGTTCGGATGTGGCAAGTTGTTCTTGTTGGCTGCATCAACAAAGGTGTAGATACAGTCGTTGACGTACTCCTGGATGGAGTAGTTCACGCTGCTTTCACTCGCCCATCTTGTGCAGTTGGATATAGAACTGTGAGGCTTCGCGCAGAGCCGTCTGGATACGACGGATCTTCGTGATCTGTGAACCGATATGGAAGTGGATTAGGCGCAGACAGTCGCGCATATCCTTTTTGTCAAGCAGTTCGAGAGCCTCCAAAAGTTCAGCACTTGTGAGTCCGAACTTTGAGGCATCACCACCACTCTCTTCCCATTTACCAGAGCCGGAAGAAGCCAGTTTGATACGAATGCCGATGTTAGGCTTCACGTTCATCTTCTTGGCTACCTTGGCGATAATATCGAGTTCGTTGAGTTTCTCTACCACGATAAAGATGCGCTTTCCCATCTTCTGGGCCAACAGTGCCAGTTCGATATAACTCTGATCCTTATAGCCGTTACACACAATGATAGAGTCGCTCTGACACTGTACGGCAATCACAGCATGGAGTTCAGGCTTCGAACCTGCCTCTACACCGAGATTGAATTTCTTACCGTGGGAGATG
>ONNY01000182.1 GCA_900319305.1 uncultured Prevotella sp. | reverse complement strand
AGCACCTGCTGGATGCGACCGATGTCAAGTCTTGTCGGGAAGTGGTCAAAGGGACTGTCTTTCTGGAATTCCACATTGGGATTTTGAACGCGCTGGGCCAGGGTGATACAGATATCATCGAAATCTGAGGCGAAGTCGGTCTCTTTCGGTTCGATGGGGAAGTCACCGTAGCTGATACTCGATGCCTCGATGATATCGTTGATGAGCCGTTGCAGCATGTCGGTACTGTTGTGGATGATACGCACATATTCGCTGCGCTCAGGTGAGTCGCCGAGTGCTTCCATGACGCTTGTGAAACCGATGATGGCATTCAGTGGGGTTCGCAGTTCGTGGGTCATCGAAGCCATGAAGGCACTCTTCATGCGCAGACTCTCCTCAGCCAGAACGGTCTCCTTGGCCAACTCACTTTCCGTCTTGGTGATACGGGTGATGTCGGAGGCTATGCCCTCGTGGCCGATGATCTCTCCCTGATCGTTGAATGTGGGATTGAAGGTGATGGTGAACACCGTGCCAGACTGGCCCTCAAAGGGCTCGATGAGATGGATAGTGCAAGTATGTGAACTGTGAGACTTATCGTCGTAGAGAATGTTCATCACAGCTTCACGGTCTTCCTTGGCGAGGATGCGCTGGAAGCGGGAGAAACTGTGCTGGAATGCCGGTTTGTCGGGCGTGCGGTAGAAAGCGATCCGTTCATCGTGGATGCTGCTGCGTATGAGATAACGCTCACTGCGAGAGAGCAGGTATTGCAAGCGGTCGTCGCGCCGGGCGATTTCCTGTTCTGTCTGCTCACACTCCTTCACCAGTTGGAGCCCCTCCCGATAGAGGTTACGCTCACGGGTGAGGTCTAAGGTGGTGATGAGATAGTTGACGAGGTCGCCCTCAGCATTGATGAGGGGCTGTATGCTCACCTCAATATATTTGTTGAGTCCGAACTCGGGATAATCGAAATGCAGACAGTAGGAGGCGGTATCTTTCGACGTGGGTGAGATCACACCTCGCAGCACTGGGATATCAAACATACTGACGTTCTCCCAGAAGTGCTGTGCATTGCTGTCTCGGTCTATGGCGCAGAGCTCCTTCATGGCATCGTTGAGGCTATAGAGATAACCATCCTTGTCGTAGAACGACATGGCGACGAAAGGCAGATTGGTCAGCACCTGGTATTTGTGTACGAGGTTGCGTGCGGCACGGTCTTCCTCCACCTCCTGCGTGACGTCGTGGATGACATTGAAGATATAGGCGGGGCGTCCGTCTTTGTCGAGTTCACAGATGGCGTGTCCCAGGAAGTTGAGCCAATGGGGTAACTCTGTGGTGCCGGCGTTCCACCGTTTGTCGAGTTCAAACCTTCGTTCACGACCTTCGAGCAGGGCATTGATCTTCTGGATGAACTCCTGTTGCTGATCAGCATGGATGCGATCGGTAAACTCCTGCAGGGTCAGTCCGTCTGGTGGCAACAGGTTGCCGTGTCTGTTGATCACACGGTCACGCTTGATGTCGTACTCCATGATGATGAAGTTACCCATGCGGAGGGCCTGTACCATCATCTCGTTGAGCTCGGTATGGGCACGAGTAGCGGCGATGACGTGACGGCGTGCCAGCCAGATGAAGAACCACATGATGCCCATCAGTACCAGGATGCCGAGGGTGGTGTAAAGCCAGTGGAGGTCCATCTCCTCCTCGATGCGTTCGGGGTGGAACCAGCGATCCTGGATGGTGGCGATCTCACCACGTTGCTTCAGGCGCGAATACTGGTCGTCGATCTGCTCGACAAGTTGGCGGTCACGACCTACGACATGTACCTCAGAGATGGGGATTCCGACATCGTTGAGTACGATACCCTCCAGGTTGAGTTCCTTGATTTTCCACTTCAAGGGCTCCTCGCCCCACACGTAGTATTTGTAGTCGCCGTTGAGCAAGCCTAACAGGGCCACCTTAGGTGTTTGGAACTCCATGAAACTGGTGTTGATGGAGTCGCCGTCCATGAAGTAGCGGGCGGAGTAGTCACCAGGTTTGAAGACGGCTCCCTCGCGCTCCAATTGCCTGAAGGTGACCATGCCTGTGGAGTCAGCATGAGTGGCTACACGGACACGGTTGTAGTTGAAGATGTTTTCTGACACTACGTATGGCTCCTTTTTGTAGCGGCGGGAGTTAACAAAGATGATATCAGCGTTACCACGCTCGAAGGTTCTCAAGGCGATACTCCACTCCTTCATTACAAACTTGACGGGTATGTCGATCTCTTTCATGACGGCTCGCATCACGTCGATGTTAATTCCTGCAGGCTCTCCATTGCTGTTGAGAAACTCATAGGGGGGCTTGTCCCAGTCGCATACCATCACCACAGGCCGTTTCTCGTTGTACTTCTCTGACAATGACTGTGCATCAGTTGTGAGAAGCGCTAGATGAAAAATGAAAAATATAGCAAGGATCTTCTTCATAGGTCACATCTGTTTTTTACGTTTGATAATAGAGGCATGACAGGGCAGCGTGATATAGACGGTGGTACCGGATCCCAGTTCTGTACTGATCTCCACGGTGCCGTTCATCTGTGTTACCAGCTCCTTGGTGATGGCAAGCCCTAGTCCTTTGGTATCCTGTGAGGCATTGGTGTTGTCCCTGTCGTTCATGCGTTCCAGCACTTCTTGCGGCATTCCCTCACCGGTATCGTCAATAGAGATGATGAGTCGGCGACCGATGTATTCGTAACGGGCTCGTACCACACCACTCTTGGTATGTTGTGCGGCATTGGCGGCAATCTGTCCGATCGCATGCCCCAGGTTCAAGGAGTCGATGTCGATCGTCAGGTTCTCGTATGGGTTCTCAATAATGTAGCGGGTGTCTGCATTCTGGTATTTTGCCCAGCCCTCCGTACACTGCGATTCAAACAGTTCGGCAAAATTACAGGGCTGTC
>ONNY01000005.1 GCA_900319305.1 uncultured Prevotella sp. | reverse complement strand
ACACCGCGCTTCTTCAGTTCGTCCTCAATCGTCTTACGCACCTTCTTCGCGGTACCAACAGGAACCGTTGACTTGGTAACAACCACCACATATTTCTTCAGGTTCTCACCAATGGTCTTAGCCACCTGAAGCACATATTTCAGATCTGCAGAGCCATCCTCGTCAGGAGGTGTGCCTACTGCAGAAAACACGATCTGAACATCATCGAGCACGGAAGCCAGGTCAGTCGTAAACTTCAGACGACCTGCTGCCACATTCTTCTTCACAAGTTCATCAAGTCCTGGCTCATAGATGGGAATATCTCCGTTATTCAGACGCTCAATCTTCTGGGCATCCACATCCACACATGTCACATTAACACCAGTGTCTGCAAAACAGGTACCTGACACCAGACCAACATAGCCTGTTCCAACGATTGCAATATTCATAACTGATATAATTAATCTAAATTCTGCTGCAAAGATAATGCAAAAAAAGGATATAAATGAATTTTTAAGTATCTTTTATTTGTTTATTCTAAAAAAAAGTCGTACTTTTGCACACGTGATAGAGTTGGAAAGACATATAGAGATTCTATTGCTCAGCAACGATTGCGTCATAGTACCTGATTTCGGAGGGTTTATGGCGCATCATGTTGATGCGTATTATGACGAGGAGGAAAATCTTTTCTTGCCTCCTCAGCGTACACTCGGTTTTAATCCCCAACTCAAAATCAACGACTCTCTCCTCGCCCAATCATACGTCGAAGCCTACGACATCAGTTATCCTGAGGCCATCCTGCGGATAGAAGACGAGGTGAACGAGTTGAAGATGCATCTGCAGACGAAAGGCATCTATGAACTCAATGGTATC
This sequence comes from uncultured Prevotella sp., assembly GCA_900319305.1. Taxonomy (GTDB): domain Bacteria; phylum Bacteroidota; class Bacteroidia; order Bacteroidales; family Bacteroidaceae; genus Prevotella. Next base: position 25,839 of record ONNY01000005.1, on the reverse strand, counting down.
GGTACGTTAGAGTTTAATGAAAACGGCAATTATGTGTTTACCCCTTGTGAGGCAGGCATCCTGACACCTAATCTCTATGGCTTATGTTCCTTCGAGATGACACCCCTCAAAATGGCGGTGGCAGCCCCGGCGGCTGTACCTGTCGAGGACGAAACAGAGAAGGAAGCCGCTCAGATCATCAGCATGAACCATTTGGAGAGCGATGCCGAGTCTGCAGAAACAGAAGACGAGGACGAAGAAGATGTGGTTCGCATCAAATTCTCCTGGATCCGTAACGCCGTTGCCGTTGCCGCTATTCTGTTGGCAGTCTTCTTTGCAGCCATGCCAACAGGTAAGACCGAGATGATGACCCGTACCATCAGTAACATCAACAACGGATTGCTCTTTGGTATGATGTCGAAAGACACCAATACCAGTAAGATTGAGATCAACAAGGCTGACATACAGAAGTCCACCAATAAAGCCGACACAATTACCCAACTTGAGAAGATCAAGACTGAGCAAACGGTAAAGACAGAACCAGAAAAAAAGAAAGGCTATTGTATTGTCCTTGCCAGTCAGGTTTCCAAGCGTAATGCTGAGATGTTTATTGAGAGACTCAAAGGAAAAGGACTCGACAGTGCGGAAATCTGTACCACAAACAAAACTCAGGTCATCCGTCGTGTGATCTGCGGAAATTTCCAGACACAGGAAGAAGCCTATAAAGCACTTAGGAATATCCACAAAGACGAGGAGTTAAAAGATGCCTGGGTCTATAAGTTGAATTAAAGCAAATGAAACGCGTACGTTGTCCCAAATGTGAACAGTATATTACTTTCGACGAGACGAAATATTCGGCTGGTCAGTCACTGGTATTCAAGTGCCCTGACTGTGGTAAGGAATTCGGTATTCGCATTGGTGTCAGCAAACTGCGTGAGCGTCAGAAAGACGAGCATCCTGACGAGCAGGCGAATGAGGAAGGCTGCGGTTCGATTGTCGTGATTGAGAACGTCTTCCATTACAAGCAGGTACTTCCTCTCCGTATGGGTGATAATATCATCGGCCGATATCAGAAGGGCAATCCTGCCAATACAGCCTTTGAGACAGTAGATCCCAGTGTAGATCTGAATCACTGCACGATCACCGTCAGCCGCGATAAACGCGGAGGAATCCGTTATACTCTGAAAGACAACAACAGCAACACGGGAACCTTCGTGGATAATGTGGAACTGAATCCCAAGGAACGTCGCGTGATTAATGACGGTACCCTCTTTACAATCGGCGCTACAAGCATCATTTTACGTAGTGCTGACAATAAAGATGAATAAAAATGCATAATTTCTTAAGAAATTAAGGTTATAGCAGTAATTTCTTAGAATAATCACACGTTTTACCATATTTTTTTGTACCTTTGCGCCTTGAAATTTCAAAAGTACAAAATAATTAGATGGAAACAACCGCAATTCTGCTGCTTCACTGTCCTGACCAACAGGGCATCATCTCTGAAGTGACTAAATTTATCACCGACAACAAAGGTAACATTGTCTATCTCGACCAGTATGTGGACAAGGTGGATGGAATGTTCTTCATGCGCATAGAATGGGAACTTGAAGGTTTCCTGATTCCCCGTGACAAACTTTACGATTATCTGACTACGCTCTATGCCCAGCGTTACCAGATGAAGTTCAGTCTGTATTATAGTGATAAGCGTCCCCGTATGGCGATCTTCGTTTCAAAGATGAGCCATTGTCTCTACGATCTGCTGGCACGCTGGAAGGCCGGAGAATTCAAATGCGACATTCCTTGTATCGTATCCAATCATGAGGATCTGCGCTATGTAGCAGAGCAGTTCGGTATTCCCTATTATGTGTGGAGTATCAAGAAAGACCACTCCAACAAGGCCGAAGTTGAGGCTGCGGAGATGGAACTGTTGAAGAAAGAAGATATCTCATTTATCGTGTTAGCACGCTATATGCAGATCATCAGTGACGAGATGATTGCCGAATATCCGCATCATATCATCAACATCCACCACTCGTTCCTGCCGGCGTTTATCGGTGCAAAGCCCTATCATCAGGCATACGAGCGTGGTGTGAAGATCATCGGAGCCACCTCGCATTATGTGACGGCCGACCTGGATGCAGGTCCTATCATCGAACAGGATGTTACCCGCATCACCCATAAGGATACGCCGGAGAGTCTGGTATTGAAGGGCAAGGATCTGGAGAAGATCGTGCTCTCACATGCCGTCAGCAAGCACATCCAGCGTAAGATTCTCACCTATAAGAATAAAACCATCATTTTCAGTTAATGCAAGTAGCAATTGTAAAATATAACGCAGGAAATATCTATTCGGTAGTGAATGCCCTCCGACGGATGGGGATAGAGCCTCAGTTGACGGACGACGCAGAACTACTGAAGAAGGCCGATAGAGTGCTGTTCCCAGGACAAGGTCACGCCGGAGAGGCTATGGACTATCTGAGAGCACGCAAACTCGACCTGCTCATCCGCGACCTGAAGCAGCCCGTCTTCGGAATCTGTGTCGGACAGCAGTTGCTCTGCAAGCACTCTGAAGAAGGTGATACCGATTGCATCGGCATATTCGATGCCGAGGTGAAACGCTTCCAGCCCCAACGTCACGAAGACAAGGTGCCCTGCATGGGTTGGAACCAACTGTATGACACGCGTTCACCGCTCATGAAAGGTATTGAGGGTGGCTATGTGTATTTCGTACATAGTTATTATGTGCCTCTGTGTAAGGAGACGATCGCAACAGCGGACTATATCCTGCCCTACTCTGCTTCCATGCATAAGGATAATTTCTACACCTGCCAGTTCCACCCTGAAAAGAGTGGTAAGGTGGGTGAACAAATACTCAAAAACTTCCTCGAATTATGATAGAACTGATTCCTGCCATAGATATCATCGGAGGCCAGTGCGTACGCCTCACGAAAGGTGATTACGACCAGAAGACGGTCTATCGTGATTCTCCTGCCGAAGTGGCCAAGGAGTTTGAGCAGATCGGTTTCAAACGTCTTCACGTGGTTGACCTCGACGGTGCCAAGTCAAAGCATATCGTGAATAGTGAAGTGCTCCGTCGTGTCACGACAGATACGCAACTCGTCGTCGATTTCGGTGGAGGCATCAAGACTGACGAGGATATTGAAAAGGCTTTTGCCGCCGGAGCTTCGATGGTAACCATCGGTTCCATTGCGGTGACCGATCCAGACCTGTTTATGGGTTGGTTGGAGAAATACGGTGCAGAGCATATCATCCTCGGTGCTGATGTGCGACACGGGAAGATCAGTATCAACGGTTGGAAGGAAGATTCCGCAGAGGATCTTCTGCCCTTCCTGAAGAAATATGTAGATGCCGGTGTCAAGAACGTACTCTGTACAGAGATCTCAAAGGATGGCACCCTGACCGGACCTGCCATAGAACTCTATCAGTCGATCATGGCAGCCTATCCCGGGCTTCACCTCATTGCCTCAGGTGGTGTATCTTCCATCGACGACATCAAGGCGCTGGAGGCCGCAGGCATCCCTGCCGTTGTATTCGGTAAGGCGATCTACGAAGGGAAAATTAATTTGAATGAATTATGGGACTGGCAAAACGCATAATACCCTGCCTTGACGTGAAAGACGGTGAGACCGTCAAAGGCACGAACTTCGTGAACCTGCGCTCTGCAGGCGATCCGGTGGCACTGGGTAAAGCCTATAGTGAGCAAGGGGCAGATGAACTGTGCTTCCTTGACATCACCGCCTCTTTTGAAGGGCGTAAGACGTTTACGGAGATGGTGACCCGTGTGGCACAGGAGATCAATATTCCTTTCACTGTCGGTGGAGGTGTCAATGAACTGGCAGATGTGGAGCGACTGCTCTACGCCGGTGCTGATAAGGTGAGCGTGAACTCTGCCGCCATCCGTCGGCCAGAACTGATCAACGAGATCACATCACGTTTCGGTTCCCAAGTGTGTGTCGTCGCCATTGACGCCAGACTCGACGAAGACGGCTGGCACTGTTATCTGAAGGGCGGTCGTGAGCGGACGGAACGTGGACTCTTTGAGTGGGCCCATGAAGCACAAGAGCGAGGAGCAGGCGAGATCCTGTTCACCTCGATGAACCACGACGGAGTGAAGGAAGGCTATGCCAATGAAGCGCTGCGCGAACTGGCCGATCATCTGTCGATTCCGATTATCGCCAGTGGTGGAGCCGGTTGTAAGGAGCATTTCCGCGACACCTTTATAGAAGGTCATTCCGATGCAGCCCTCGCTGCCTCGGTCTTCCACTTCGGTGAGATTCCCATCCCCGAACTTAAACAATATTTGAAATCAGAAGGTATTAACGTAAGAATATGAAAATAGATTTTGAGAAGTGCGGCGGTCTGGTACCTGCCATCATTCAAGACGCAACAACAAAGAACGTGCTGATGCTGGGTTATATGAACCAGGAGGCATACGAAAAAACAATAGCCACCAGGAAAGTGACTTTCTGGAGTCGTAGTCGGAACTGTCTGTGGACCAAGGGAGAGACTTCCGGTAACTTCTTGCACCTGGTAGATATCATGGTGGACTGCGATAACGACACGTTGTTGGTAAAGGCTAATCCTGACGGACCAACCTGTCACACAGGAACAGATACCTGCTGGGGGGAAGGCAACGAGCGAAATCCCCTACTCTTCCTGACCGAACTGCAGGATTTCATCAACCTTCGTCATGAGGAGATGCCAGAGGGCAGTTATACCACCAAACTTTTCAAGGATGGTGTGAAGCGTATCGCACAGAAGGTTGGCGAAGAGGCCTTGGAGTCGGTCATTGAAGCCTGCACGGGCAGTAATGAGCAACTGACTTATGAAGTCTCTGACATGCTCTACCACCTTCTGGTATTACTGACTGCCAAAGGCATGCGTATCGAGGATGTGGCTGCAGAACTGCAGAAGCGTCACGATCCCAATTGGGACAAGAAACGCCGTGAAGCCAAGGCAAAAGGTGAGATGAAGTAAATACATTATATTGATTCTGATAAGGAAATAAAAAGATGCTGATCAATCTAAAGAATGCAAATATCTGCCAACGTGAAGGCAGACTCGTGTTGGGTAACGTGAACCTGCAAGTGAATGAAGGAGACTTCATCTATCTGATTGGACGCGTTGGAGCCGGCAAGAGCACCTTGCTGAAAACATTGTATTGTGAACTGGTACTTGATGAAGCCGATGAGGCTACCGTACTGGGGCATGACCTGTTGACAATCCGAAACAAGGAGATTCCTGCTCTGCGTAGAGAAATGGGAATCGTGTTCCAGGATTTCCAACTTCTTAACGATCGTAGTGTCTATAAGAACCTGTATTTCGTATTAAAGGCTACAGGCTGGAAAGATAAGGATGCCATCAACGAGCGCATCAAGGAGGTGTTGACAGATATCGGTCTGGCTGATAAGATGGCGAATATGCCGCATCAACTCTCTGGCGGTGAACAGAAACGTATCGCCATTGCTCGTGCAATCCTGAATCACCCCAAACTCATTATTGCTGATGAACCGACCAGTAATCTTGATAAGGACACAACCGACGAGGTGATGCAGTTGTTGCGTAAGATCTCTGAAACAGGCACAGCCATCGTTATGTCAACCCATAACATCGCCTTGCTCAATAAATATCCTGGAAAAGCATTCCAGTGTCAGGATGAGAAGGTAGAGGAAGTGACTGTCAGAAAAGCATAAGAGAAGAAAGTAAGAATAATAAAAATATAAAGATTATGAAAGTGATGAAATTCGGCGGTACGTCCGTCGGCACCCCACAGAGGATGAAAGAAGTGACCAATCTTGTCACAAAGTCTGGAGAACCTGTATTCGTAGTGCTTTCTGCTATGTCGGGAACAACCAATTCACTTGTCGAGATTTCTGACTATCTCTACAAGAAGAATCCCGATGGCGCCAACGAGGTAATCAATCGTCTGGAGCAGAAGTACGACCGTCACGTGGAAGAACTCTACACCAAAGCAGAGACAAAAGCCACCACACGTGAGTTCCTGCGCAGTGAGTTCGACTATCTCCGTTCGTTTACCAAGGAACTCTTCACCAGTTTCGAGGAGAAGAGCATCGTAGCACAAGGTGAGATTATCTCAACGAATATGGTTGTCAACTATATGAACGAGATCGGTATCAAGGCTGTGCTCATCAATGCACTCGACTTCATGCGCACAGACAAGAACTCTGAGCCTGATCCTGTGTATATCAAGGAGAAGTTGAAGGCCATCCTCGCAGAGAATGAAGGCGCTCAGGTATATCTCACACAGGGTTTCATCTGCCGTAACGCCTATGGAGAGATTGACAATCTGCAGCGCGGTGGTTCTGACTACACCGCCTCACTCGTCGGTGCAGCCATCAATGCAGAGGAGATTCAGATCTGGACTGATATCGACGGTATGCATAACAACGATCCTCGTGTGGTTGATCATACAGAGCCCGTACATCAGTTGCATTTTGAAGAGGCTGCCGAGTTAGCTTATTTCGGAGCCAAGATCCTTCACCCCACTTGCGTACAGCCTGCCAAGTATGCCGGCATCCCTGTACGTCTGTTGAACACGATGGATCCTGATGCTGAGGGTACTACCATCAGCAACAAGACTGAATATGGTAAAATCAAGGCCATCGCCGCTAAGGATAACATCACAGCCATCAAGATCAAGTCAAGCCGTATGCTTCTGGCTACAGGTTTCCTGCGTAAGGTCTTCGAGATCTTCGAGAGTTATCAGACCAGTATCGACATGATCTGCACCTCTGAGGTGGGTGTTTCAATGAGTATTGACAACTCCGCTCACCTGGGCGAGATTGTGGATGAGTTGAAGAAATACGGTACCGTGACGGTTGACACCAACATGTGTATCATCTGTGTTGTGGGTGATCTCGACTGGTCGAACATTGGATTCGAGACACTCGCCCTCGACGCCATGAAGGATATTCCCGTACGCATGGTCAGTTATGGTGGTTCTAACTATAACATCTCATTCCTTATCCGTGAGGAGGATAAGAAGCGTGCCCTCCAGAGCCTGAGTAACACCATCTTCAACAAAGACAAATAAGAAACAATAACAACACACAACACAAGTAGAACAATAGATATGGCAAAAGGAATATTTCCTGTAGAGAAGTTGCAGTCGATCCAGACGCCCTTCTACTACTACGATACAGAACTATTGCGCCAGACACTTCAGGCGATTGTGAGTGAGGCGCGCAAACACGACGGATTCGTGGTACATTATGCCGTGAAGGCTAATGCTAATCCCAAGATCCTCCGCATCATCCGTGAAGCTGGGCTGGGAGCCGACTGCGTGAGTGGCGGTGAGATAGAAGCCTCCGTCAAGGCAGGATTCGCCAGTAACAAGATCGTTTATGCCGGCGTTGGTAAGAGTGACTGGGAGATCAACCTTGGTCTTGAGCATGATATTTTCTGTTTCAACGTGGAGAGTATTCCAGAACTGGAGGTTATCAATGAACTGGCAGCCGCCAAAGGAAAGGTGGCACGTGTGGCGTTCCGACTGAATCCGAATGTCGGAGCACATACACATGCCAACATTACGACTGGTCTGGCAGAGAATAAGTTTGGTATTGCCATGCGTGACATGGTATCTGTCATCAGAGAGGCAGAGAGACTTCCAAACGTGAAATGTGTGGGACTTCATTTCCACATCGGTTCACAGATTCTCGACATGGGTGACTTTGAGGCACTCTGTAACAGGGTGAACGAGTTACAGGACGAACTTGAGCGCCATCGTATCCGAGTAGAACATATTAACGTAGGAGGCGGTTTAGGTATTGACTATGCTCACCCCAACCGTGTTTCAATTCCTGACTTCAAATCGTACTTCGATACTTACGCCAAGAAACTGAAACTGCGTAATGGTCAGACCCTCCATTTCGAACTCGGACGAGCCGTCGTGGCCCAGTGCGGTTCACTTATCACGCGTACCTTATATATAAAAGAAGGAGCAACGAAGAAGTTCGCCATTGTTGATGCAGGTTTCACAGACCTGATCCGTCCGGCTCTGTATCAGGCCTATCACAAGATAGAGAACATCACCAGTGAAGAGCCTACTGAAGCATATGATGTAGTTGGACCGATATGCGAATCTACAGATGTCTTTGCCAAACAGATTGACTTGAACCGTACCAAACGCGGGGATCTGTTGGCTATCCGTTCTGCTGGTGCTTATGGAGAGATTATGGCATCACAATACAACTGTCGTAAGTTGCCTTTAGGCTATATGAGCGACGAATTATAAAATACAAACAATGAATACCAATAAACAAGGATTCTCCATTATCATGACGGTCTATGACCAAGCTCATGAGTTAAAGGAAAACTTGACCGCATTCCTGACCCAGGTATATGAGCCCGGGTATGAGGTGATTGTTGTCGATGAGACCTCCACCGATGATACGCCTGATGTATTGAAGTTGTATAAGCAAGACTATCCGAATCTTTACACCACCTTCCTTCCCAAGCAGAGCAGAAGTTTTGTACGTAGGAAGATGGCCTTTAACATTGGATTGAAAGCTTCTAGGAATGAATGGGTTATCCTTCATAACATTAACAACAAAATCAGTGATGAGAATGAACTTCAAGCCATTGCAGAAGCATTGGATGAAGATGCAGAACTCATTTTGGGCTATATCAGTAAGAAGGGAATCCGTCTGCAGCCATTTGCCTCGTATGAGGATGCGCGTTATCATCTTCTCAAGGCAGAACGGAAACTAAAGCATATTCGTGATAGAAGATTTCTGAACTATACCTGGGGACGGTATAACTTCATTATTGTCCGTAAGGATGTCAGTTATGACGTGCTGAAGTACTTCGGACAAAAGTTTTCTGCAACCAGTCTGTTGGGTTACCGGATGCGTATTCTCTTCAAGAACCTGTTCGGACGCTCTGGGACAACATTCATCAAATTCGAATAATTCTACGATCAGCGAATATGAAGGTGCTATATATATATCCCAAAGGCGACACCCTGATCCGGCAACATGTCGAGTTGCTGGCTGATGGTTTGCGTCAGAGTGCAGATATATATATCGCCGATAGTTATACCGTTTTCAGACAGCAACTGAAGGCCCAACAACCAGACATCGTACATTGCCACGGTTGTTGGAACTTCGATATGATCCGTGCGGCCTTGTCAGGTCGTAAGGCTGGTGCGAGGATTGTGATCACTCCACACGGACAGATGGAGCCCTGGGCTGTTGAGCAACAGACGCCACAGGCAAAAGCCGGACGGGTGTTTCAATGGCAGAAAGCCAGCATCCAGCATGCCTATGCCATTATCACACTTGGCAAGTTAGAGCAAAAGAACTTCTTAAAACTGAAGTGGAACCAACGTGTTGAGGTGATCCATAACGCCATCATCACCAATACGATCTCACCAGGAGAGATGTGCTCTCAGACATTTGCCGTTTATCAGAAGGTCATTGACTCCAACACATTGGAGCAAATGGATGATGTCACAGCGGATGCACTCTCCATTATTATCAAGGCCAGTCTAACCGGTGATCGTCGCTGGTGCAGGCGAATCGACCCCATCAGTCATCCAGAGGATATTGACTGGAGACGTCTGATGATCTATGCCACCCATGAGAATATCCTCAACTATGTGGACTATGGGATCAGTATCCTCGGCTTGCGATCACCAGGCGTCGATACCAGAAATATTGCTTCCTACTATCCCGACAACTATACCCTACCTCGTCCGATCAAGGAAGTCGTTGGCGATTATCAGGGCAACGAGACTGACTATCTGCTCAGGATGATTACCCAGATTCATCGTCAACCTCTATTGCTTCACATGATTGAACTGACACGTGAACTCATGCGAGACACTGTCAACGACGATCAACTCAATGAGGCACTTGAGGAAAAGAAACTGAAAGGTTTTGCTGCCAGTCTGATGCAAGTGCTCAGTGAGGAAGCAGAACTTGACGAAGGCTTTATGCCCTTACTACCTGTTGAGAACCGACAAACAAATAAGATCCGCAAACTTTTGACAAATCATTTAAGGATATGACAACAACCCATTTTGAAACAACGAAGGACGACCTGCATTATCTGCAACTTCTCTCGCAATCCTTCCCTACTATTGCCGATGCCTCCACAGAAATCATCAATCTGGAGGCCATCATGGCCTTGCCAAAAGGAACAGAACATTTCCTGGCTGATCTCCACGGTGAGAGCGGTGCTTTCCAGCACGTGTTAAAAAACGCATCAGGAAATATCAAACGAAAAGTAAATGAACTTTTCGGTAACAATATTCGTGAATCGGAGAAAAAAGAACTCTGCACGCTAATCTACTATCCCGAACAGAAACTCGAACTCATTAAGACACGTGAACAGGATATTGATGACTGGTATCGTATCACCATCCATCAACTGGTAAAGGTCTGCCGCGATGTCTCGTCAAAATACACACGCTCAAAAGTGCGAAAGTCACTGCCAGAGGATTTCTCATATATCATCGAGGAGTTGCTGCACGAGAGTCTGTCGGACAATGACAAGGCAGCATATGTCAGTGTGATCGTCAATACCATTATTTCCACTGGACGAGCAGACGACTTCATTGTGGCCATCTGTAATGTCATCCAACGACTTGCCATTGACCAACTTCATATCCTTGGTGATATCTACGACCGTGGTCCTGGTGCTCATATCATCATGGATACGCTACGCCAATATCACTCTTGGGACATCCAATGGGGCAATCATGATATCCTCTGGATGGGAGCTGCAGCGGGCAATAATGCTTGTATCTGTAACGTGTTGCGCCTCTGTCTCCGCTACGCCAACCTGACAACCATAGAGGAGTATGGCATCAACCTTGTACCGTTGGCCACATTCGCACTCGACGCCTATCGGGATGATCCTTGTGAGGAGTTTATTCCGAAAGTCCTGCCTGGTAATGAGATCGATGAGAAAACACGTCTGTTGACAGCCAAGATGCACAAGGCTATCGCGGTGATCCAGTTCAAGGAAGAAGCAGCCATCTACAACCGTCGCCCAGAGTGGCAGATGCAGGATCGTAATCTGTTTGAGCAGATTGATTACTCAAGAGGCGTCTGCCATCTTGACGGAAAGGATTATGAGATGCGTAGTTGTCATTTTCCCACCATCGATCCTGCCCATCCCAATGCACTGACTGCAGAGGAAACAGACCTGATGGAAAAACTTCACCACTCGTTCCGTATCTGTGAGAAACTGAAGAAACATATCCGCACCCTGCTCTCCCATGGTTGCATGTACACCATCAGCAACTCCAATCTGCTCTTCCACGCCAGTTGTCCATTGAATGACGACGGTTCACTGAAAGAGGTAGAGGTATATCCTGGTGTCAGTTACAGTGGCAAAGATCTGATGCACAATATCGGCATGATCATCCGTGCTGCCTTTGAAGGTCCCTCTGATGATTATCCACTCGACTACGCCCGCGACTATTTCCTTTATCTCTGGTGTGGAAAGAACTCTCCATTGTTCGACAAATCGAAGATGGCAACCTTTGAGCGTTATTTCCTTAAAGATAAGGAGACCTATAAAGAGGAAAAAGGCAATTACTTCAAACTACGTGACTCTGAGGCGGTCTGCGACCAGATCCTGGATGCTTTTGAGGTACAAGGCCGTAATCGTCATATTATCAATGGTCATGTGCCCGTACATGCCTCAAAGGGAGAAAATCCCATTAAGGCAGGTGGAAAGTTGATGGTGATTGACGGCGGTTTCTCTGAGGCTTATCATCACGAGACAGGTATCGCCGGCTATACGCTGGTATATCACTCCCGCGGTTTCCAACTCGTACAGCACGAGCCATTTACCTCACAACGGGATGCCATCATGCGTGAGACAGACATTAAATCCACGACACAGATTGTAGAGATGTCAGCCCATCGTATGCTTGTGGCTGATACCGACAAGGGTGCAGACTTGAAACGACAGGTGGCCGATCTGAAGAAACTGCTTTATGCCTACCGTCACGGCATTCTTAAAGAACGTCGTCGATAAAAGAAAACTCCCTTGCTTGTTTGCAAGGGAGTTTCTAATTTATAAGTCATTATAGTTTTGAACACTGAAGGTGGAGGTTCGCATGTCACCTGTTTCAAAGCCTCGTTTCAGCCAACGTTTGCGCTGATCAGAGGTTCCATGCGTAAAGGATTCTGGTGTAGCACGTCCCTGTGCCTTCTTCTGTAGCCAGTCATCACCGATGGCCTTGGCCAGTTCCAGACCTTTCTCAAGATCACCATACTCCATGGAATGATTCATCTGTTCCTCATAATGCGCCCATACACCAGCATAGTAATCAGCCAACAATTCCAAACGTACACTGATCTGATTAGCCGTCACTTTATCGCTCTGGTTCATGGCCTGATGCGCTTTTCCTAACGTACCCGTCAGATTCTCTACATGGTGTCCGATCTCATGAGCAATCACATAGGCATAGGCAAAGGTGTTACCCTCTACGCCCAACTGACGCTTCATCTGGGTAAAGAACGACAGGTCGATATATAATTTCTGGTCGCCCGAGCAGTAGAAAGGACCCACTGCTGCCGTAGCAGAACCACAAGCGGAGTTTACCTGATTAGAGAACAACACAAGTGTTGGCGGGGTATAAGTACCACCCATCTGTTCAAAGACAGGAGTCCACACATCCTCAGTAGAAGCTAAGATCTTCTTACAATCAGAGGCTAAAGCCTGTTCCTCCTCAGTGAAATTCTCCTCACCGACAGTCTCTGTCTGACCTGTCATCATCTGCTCCTGTGCAGCCTGTAAGCCAGCCGAGAGAGGATCACCTCCACTCATCCATGCAAACAATGCAGCAATGACTATGGCTCCGATACCGCCAATACCTGCTTTTGCACCACCGCTCATACCACGACGATCTTCGACGTTTGAGCTTTCTCTTCTTCCATCTAATCTCATAATGTTATGGTTTTAAGTTATTAATGTTTTGATTTATCTTACCGTCATGTGGAAACAGCCTTGTTTAACCTCATATTTAATAAAGCAACGCTGTTGGACACGCATATCACGAAGCACCTCAGAGAGCACCCACTTGAGTGTATCGTTACGAACCTGGCGTCGTGCAGGACCCTCCGGATTCTCAACCGTCTTATAACGATTATAACAGATATCAAAGGTCGTACCATAGAGATGGCATGAGTTCTCTGTAGCATTCACATTACGTCCACGCAGTTTACTGACATCTTCCTGTGAACGTAACACGCTGGTGACAATCAGTTTATGGAAGGGTACTCCTTTAGCATACAGGCTGTCAAAGAAAGCCTGACCGATATCCTGAAGAAGTACGGCAGCACGCGGCACAAGATATGGAATGCTGGAAGACAACGGATCTACATGATAATAAGGGTTGGAACCAATATAGACCAATTCCTTCTTACGGGCTTCAGCATCCTCACGGTTCTTAACAGGAGGTACACCCCACTGCTGGGCAGCCACCAACTGAACCGCATTCGTATCAGGGAACGCCTCTTTGTAACTTGCTACAGACAAGATACGATGTCTCATGGGAGAACCAGTTTGGGCAGTCGTGTTTGTCGGACAGGGAAGGGGTGGCTGATTGGAATTATTAGCAGTCGCTACTTCTGGGAACACCCATCGTATAACCGCCAGTATTGCTACCGTAATAAAGAAGCCTTGCAAATATGTTTTTTTTGTCAATCTCATAAGAAAATTCTGTTTCGGGGACAAAGTTACAAAAAAAAAATGTAACTTTGCACGCAAATTAGTAATTTGTCGATAAATTGATAGAGAAACATCTTGTTTTAGAGGATATTGACCCTGTAGTCTTCTACGGAGTGGGTAATGGTCATCTGCAAATGATCAGGTCGCTCTACCCCAAGTTGCGTATTGTGGCTCGTGATAACGTCATCCGAGTACTTGGCGATGAGGAGCAAATGGCATCTTTCGAGGAGAACGTGGAGAAACTACGTCGCCATGTACTTCGCTTCAATGCCTTGAAAGAAGAAGATATCCTCGACATCATCAAAGGTAAGCGTACCAAAGACGAGGTGCCCGAAGGGGTAATCTGCTATTCGATGTCCGGTCGTCCTATCAAGGCAAGGACAGCGAACCAACAACGTCTCATAGAGGCATACGAGAAAAACGACATGGTGTTTGCTGTAGGACCAGCAGGTACGGGAAAGACCTATCTGTCCATCGCTCTGGCTGTAAAAGCCCTGAAAGAGAAGACCGCCAAGAAAATCATCCTATCCCGCCCTGCAGTGGAAGCCGGTGAGAAATTGGGATTCCTGCCTGGTGACATGAAAGATAAGATTGATCCGTATCTTCAGCCACTCTATGACGCACTGGAGGACATGTTGCCTCAGGTAAAACTTCAGGATATGATGGAGAAACATGTGATTCAGATTGCTCCTCTGGCATTCATGAGAGGACGTACCTTGAGTGATGCAGTAGTCATCCTTGATGAGGCACAGAACACCACCCCTGCACAGATACGGATGTTTCTGACGCGTATGGGTTGGAACACCAAGATGATTATCACTGGTGATATGACACAGATTGACCTGCCTCATTCACAGAAGAGCGGTCTGATTGAAGCCCTTCATATATTAAATAAGGTGGAAGGCATTGGTGTCGTGAATCTGGATCGCAGTGACATTGTCCGTCATAAACTCGTGACGCGGATTGTCAATGCTTATGAGGAATACGACAAGGAAAAGGAAAGGTAAGAAAAATATAATAGAATAAGCAAATGAAAGCATTAACAGGAACGGACTTTAAGTTCGAAGGACAAAAGAGCGTTTATCACGGCAAGGTACGTGATGTGTACAACATTAATGACGACCTGATGGTGATGGTTGCTACCGACCGTATCTCTGCATTCGACGTCGTGTTGCCGAAGGGAATCCCCTTCAAAGGACAGGTTCTGAATCAGATTGCAGCCAAGTTCCTCGATGCAACGACAGACATCTGCCCCAACTGGAAACTGGCTACTCCCGACCCTATGGTGACTGTCGGACTGAAGTGCGAGGGATTCCGCGTAGAGATGATCATCCGATCTATCCTAACTGGTTCTGCATGGCGTGAGTACAAGAACGGCTGTCGTGAACTCTGCGGTGTCAAGTTACCTGACGGTATGAAGGAGAACGAGCGTTTCCCCGAGCCAATCATCACACCGACGACAAAGGCAGATGAAGGTCATGACATGAACATCTCTAAAGAAGAGATTATTGCCCAAGGCATCGTGTCAGCAGAAGATTATGCTATCATGGAGGATTATACCCGTAAGATCTTCGCCCGTGGTCAGGAGATTGCAGCCAAGCGTGGTCTGATCCTTGTAGATACCAAATACGAATTCGGCAAACGCGATGGCAAGGTTTATCTGATTGACGAAATCCACACGCCTGACTCCAGCCGTTATTTCTATGCTGATGGTTATGAAGAGAAACTTGCAAAGGGAGAACCCCAGCGTCAACTTTCGAAAGAGTTCGTGCGCCAGTGGCTTATCGAGCACAACTTCATGAACGAACCTGGACAAGTGATGCCTGAGATCACTGATGAATATGCAGACAGTGTATCAGAGCGTTATATTGAACTGTATGAACATATCGTCGGTGAGAAATTCGAGCGTGAGACCAGCAATGAGGATATTGCTGCCCGCATAGAGAAGAATGTTACCGATTGGCTGAAAGTCTTTAGCAAATAAAGCATCTGTATCAGGTTGTATGGGCTACGAACAGGAAAAGATCAATCCTTACGAAAAGGGGGTGGAAAAGACGCAGCAGGTGGAGCAGATGTTCGACAACATCGCTCCTACCTATGACAAACTGAACCACCGACTCTCGTGGGATATTGACAGGGGATGGCGGAAAAAAGCCATCCTCCAACTGAAGCCTTATCAGCCCACAACCTTACTCGACATCGCTACAGGTACTGGTGATTTCGCTATCCTTGCTGCAGAGATGCTGCATCCATCCAAACTGATCGGTGCAGACATCAGCGAAGGTATGATGGAAATCGGACGGCAGAAAGTGAAGGCAAAAGGATTAGATGCCATTATCTCTTTTGAGAAAGAGGATTGTACGGCTCTCTCCTATCCCGATGGCACCTTCGACGCTGTGACAGCAGCCTTCGGTATCCGCAACTTCGCCGATCTCGACAAAGGTCTCTCTGAGATGTGCCGAGTACTGAAACCCGGCGGACATCTGAGTATTGTAGAACTCACTACACCCGTCAGTTTCCCGATGCGACAACTCTTTCATATCTACAGTCATACGATTTTGCCTATCTATGGACGGCTCATATCAAAAGATACCAGCGCCTATAGTTATCTGACAAAAACCATAGAGGCCTTTCCCCAAGGAGAGCGTATGGTGGATATTCTCTGTAAGGCAGGCTTTAAGGAAGCCTCTTTCAAGCGACTGACATTTGGCATTTGCACCATGTATTTTGCCACTAAATAATCATAGACAATGGACAAGTACGGATTAATTGGCTATCCTCTGGGACACTCATTCTCCATCAGTTACTTCAACCAGAAGTTTGCTGATGAGGGTATCAATGCGAAGTATGAGAATTATGAACTTCCAAGTATTGATATGCTCACAGAAGTGCTGGATAAGAATCCAGAGTTGAAAGGACTTAATGTGACAATCCCTTATAAAGAGAAAGTGATTCCTTTCCTTGATGCGATTTCACCTGAGGCAAGAGCCATCGGTGCAGTCAATGTCATCAAAGTGACCCATGAAAAAGGGAACACTCGTCTTAAAGGCTATAACAGCGATGTGATCGGCTTTACCAAGAGCATTGAGCCCATGCTGGACAAGAAGTGGCATAAGCGAGCATTGATCCTTGGTACCGGCGGTGCATCAAAAGCCATCAACTTTGGATTGAAGTCCTTAGGTGTGGAACCGGTCTTTGTAAGTCGTTACGAGCGTCCGGACACCATTCAATATAATAAAATCACGCCAGAGGTAGTGAAAGAATATAATGTGATTGTAAACTGCACACCTGTCGGCATGTACCCACATACGGAGGAATGTCCTCCCCTGCCATATGAGGCGATGGACAACCATACAATTCTCTATGATCTGATTTATAATCCTGATCAGACGCTCTTTATGCGCAAAGGTGCCCAATATGGTGCTGATGTCAAGAACGGTTTAGAGATGCTACTGCTGCAGGCTTTTGCAAGTTGGGAGTTTTGGAATGATAACAAATAGAACAATATAAAGAACAAATACAAAGATGAGCGACAACAGATACATGATGCGTGGTGTAAGTGCTGCCAAGGAAGATGTACACAACGCCATTAAGAATATCGATAAGGGTATCTTCCCACAGGCTTTCTGTAAAATCATACCTGATATTCTGGGAGGTGATCCTGAGTATTGCAATATCATGCACGCAGATGGAGCAGGCACCAAGTCATCACTGGCTTATATGTACTGGAAAGAAACAGGCGATCTCTCAGTCTGGAAAGGTATTGCCCAGGATGCCATCGTCATGAACACAGACGATCTGCTTTGTGTGGGTGCAGTGGATAACATTCTTGTTTCCAGCACCATCGGACGTAACAAGATGCTGGTACCAGGTGAAGTCATCTCAGCCATCATCAATGGTACTGACGAACTTCTGGCTGAGTTGCGTGAGATGGGTATTGGTATTTATCCTACAGGTGGAGAGACTGCCGATGTAGGTGATCTGGTACGTACGATTATCGTTGATTCTACCGTTACCTGTCGCATGAAGCGCTCAGATGTCATCGACAATGCCAACATCCGTCCTGGTGATGTGATTGTAGGTCTTTCCTCTACAGGTCAGGCCACTTATGAGAAACGTTACAATGGCGGTATGGGTAGTAATGGTCTTACTTCTGCCCGCCATGATGTTTTTGCCAAGTATCTCGCAGAGAAATACCCTGAGAGTTTCGATCATGCAGTACCCAACGAACTGGTATATAGCGGTAAGTATCAACTGACGGATGCCGTAGAGGGCTCACCTGTAGATGCAGGACAACTCGTACTCTCTCCCACCCGTACCTATGCCCCTGTGATTAAGAAACTGCTCGACGAGTTACGTCCAGAGATCCACGGTATGGTGCACTGCACTGGTGGTGCCCAAACTAAGGTGCTTCACTTTGTGAACGACAACTGCAAGGTCATCAAGGATAACATGTTCCCTGTTCCCCCACTCTTCAAGGCCATCCATGAGTGTTCTGGTACAGATTGGAAAGAGATGTATCAGGTGTTCAACATGGGTCACCGTATGGAGATTTATGTACGTCCAGAGGTTGCAGAGAAGGTGATTGAGATTTCAAAGAGTTTCAACATCGACGCTCAGATTGTCGGTCATATTGAGGGAGGTCAGAAGAGTCTGACTATCAAATCAGAATTTGGAGAATTTACATATTAATGGAGAATAACAGTATATTACAGAAACTCGACGGACTGGAGGCGCGCTTCGAGGAGGTATCAACCTTGATTACCGACCCCGATGTGATTGCTGACCAGAATCGTTTCGTGAAACTCACCAAGGAGTATAAGGACCTCGGTGACATTATGGATGCCAGAAAACGTTATATCGCCTGTCTGAACGGTATCAAGGAGGCCAAGGATATCCTTGCCAACGAGACCGATCCGGAGATGAAGGAGATGGCACGTGAGGAACTGGCTGCCAACGAGGAACTTCAGCCCAAACTGGAAGAAGAAATCAAGATTGCCTTGATTCCCAAAGATCCTGAGGATGCAAAGAATGTACAGATGGAGATCCGTGCAGGAACGGGAGGTGATGAAGCCTGTCTGTTTGCCGGCGATCTCTTCAAGATGTATAAGAGTTACTGCGACGCCAAAGGTTGGCAACTCTCGATTACGAGTGTATCAGAAGGTGCCGTCGGTGGTTATAAAGAGATTGATTTCGCTGTCTCTGGTGCCGATGTCTATGGCACCTTGAAATATGAGTCTGGTGTACATCGAGTACAGCGTGTACCTGCTACTGAGACCCAGGGACGTATGCATACCTCAGCCGCCACAGTAGCCGTATTGCCTGAGGCAGATAAGTTTGAGGTTCATGTGAATGAAGGTGAGATCAAGTGGGATACTTTCCGTTCATCAGGTGCTGGTGGTCAGAATGTGAACAAGGTGGAGTCTGGTGTGCGCCTGCGCTATATGTGGAAGAACCCGAACACGGGTGAGACCGAAGAGATCCTCATCGAGTGTACGGAGACACGTGACCAACCCAAGAATAAGGAGCGCGCCCTTTCTCGTCTCTATACCTTTATCTATGATAAGGAACATCAGAAGTACATGGATGATATCGCTTCACGCCGAAAGAGTCTCGTCTCGACAGGTGACCGTAGTGCAAAGATCCGCACCTACAACTTCCCACAGGGACGTGTGACAGACCACCGTATCGGTTATACCACCCACGACTTACAAGGATTCTTAGGTGGAGACATCCAGGCCATGATCGATGCCCTCACGGTAGCAGAGAATGCAGAAAGAATGAAGGAAACGGAATTATAATTTGACTATTATGACAAGACAGGAACTGATCAATCAGATAAAAGAGAAACAGAGTTTTCTCTGTGTGGGGCTCGATACCGATATCGACAAGATCCCCCAGTGCATTATCGACGAGGCCAAGCAACACGATGGTGAAGAGTATCTCTTTAGAGCCCTCTGTGAGTTTAATGCCCTGATCATCGATGCGACAGCCCCCTATTGTGTGGCCTATAAGCCAAACCTGGCTTTTTATGAGGCTTATGGTGTAGAGGGACTGATGGCTTTTGAGGCCACCATCGACTATCTGAAAGAAGAATATCCTAATCACTTTATCATTGCAGATGCCAAGCGTGGAGATATCGGCAACACCTCGAAGATGTATGCCAAGACATTCTTTGAGCAGTATGATGTTGATGCACTGACGGTAGCCCCATATATGGGTGAAGACTCTGTGACCCCATTCTTAGGTTACGAAGACAAGTGGGTTATCTTGCTGGCCCTGACATCCAACAAAGGATCACACGATTTTCAGTTGACTGAGGATGCCAACGGAGAACGCTTGTTTGAGAAAGTATTGAAAACCTCCCAGCAGTGGGGAAACAAAGACAACATGATGTATGTCGTAGGAGCAACCCAAGGTAAGATGTTCGAGGATATCCGTAAGGTGGCACCTGATCATTTCCTACTGGTTCCTGGTGTAGGAGCACAAGGTGGTAGTCTGCAGGAGGTTTGTCAATATGGCATGACTGCAGACTGTGGACTCTTAGTCAACTCTTCCCGTGGTATCATCTATGCCTCCAAGGGTGAGGACTTCGCAGAGGCTGCTGCAGAGGCTGCCAAGAAACTCCAACAGGAAATGGCTATCGAACTCCAGAAGAAGTGAAGGAAGCGAAGATCATCAACGACCCCGTATTCGGGTTTATCAAGATACCTCGTGGTCTGCTTTATGGCATTGTGGAACATCCTTTGTTCCAACGTCTGAACAGGATCAACCAGTTGGGGTTGGCTTCCGTCGTCTATCCTGGTGCCCGACACACCCGTTTCCAACACTCACTTGGTGCTTTTCATCTGATGGGTGAGGCTGTCATCTCTCTCCAACAGAAAGGTATCTTTATCTTTGACGCTGAGGCCGAAGCCGTTCAGGCTGCCATTCTGATGCATGACATCGGACATGGTCCTTTCTCCCATGTGTTGGAGAATACACTGATTCACGGCATCTCACACGAAGACATCTCACTGATGATGATGGAAGAGATCAATCAGCACTTCAATGGTCAGTTGAATCTCGCCATCTCTATCTTCAAAGGCAACTATCCCAAGAACTTCCTCCACCAACTCATATCCAGTCAACTTGATATGGACCGCCTTGACTACCTGCGTCGCGATTCTTTCTATACTGGTGTGACAGAAGGTAATATTGGTTCTGCTCGCATCATCAAGATGCTCAATGTGGTTGACGATTCATTAGTGGTCGATCAGAAAGGTATCTACTCGTTGGAGAACTACCTGACAACCCGTCGACTGATGTACTGGCAGGTATATCTGCATCGTACTTGTGTGGCATATGAGAAAGTATTGGTCAATATGCTGACACGCGCCAAGAATCTCATCAGAGAAGGTCAGGAAGTGTTTGCTTCCCCTGCCCTACATTATTTTCTCGAGAATGATGTCGATAAAGAATGGTTTATCAATCATCCGGAGGCTCTTATGAACTATGAAGAACTTGATGATTCTGACATCTGGAGTGCGATGAAAGCCTGGCGTCATCATCATGACAAGATGCTTGCCACACTTGCCACCGATATGCTCGATCGTCATATCTTTAAGGTCGAGGTCTCAGAAGAACCTTTTGAGGATGCCCATATCGAGACGATTGCTAAAGAGATTTCTGCCCGTATGGAGATCTCCATTGAGGATGCCAAACACTATATGATGAGCATCAATACCATCTCCAAGGATATGTATAATGTGGAAGATGATAGTATCGCAATACTTTACAAAAATGGCGATATACGCGATATTTCTGAGGCTTCCGAATTGCTAAATGTTCAATTACTTTCTAAAAAAATAAGAAAATATTATCTCAGTTATCAGAGATTTGAGTAATTTTTGCTATCTTTGCACAAATAATTAAAAAGATACGAAAGTTATGGAATTTACAGCCAAACAAATTGCGGATCTGATCCAAGGCAAAGTGGAAGGCAACGAACAGGCAACAGTCCACACATTTGCAAAAATCGAAGAAGGCGTACCTGGTGCCATCTCCTTTTTATCGAATCCCAAATACATGCATTTTATATACGAGACTCAATCAAGTGTTGTATTAGTTAACGAGGATGTCGTATTTGAAAAGCCTGTCAGCGCAACGCTTATCCGTGTTAAGAATGCCTATGAGAGTGTAGCCAAGTTGTTGCAGTTCTACGAATCAACGAAACCTCGCAAAACTGGGATTGACCCACTTGCCAGTATTTCTCCCAAGGCCACTATCGGGGAAGATGTCTATATCGGTGCCTTTGCCGTAGTTGGTGATGGGGCCGTTATCGGTAATGGCACTCAGATCTACCCGCATGTGGTAATCGGAGACGGTGTTACCATCGGTGAGAAATGTCTGCTTTATGCCAACGTAACCATCTATCAGGGATGCAAATTAGGAAATAACGTTACAATACATGCAGGAACCGTCATCGGTGCCGATGGCTTCGGCTTTGCGCCTAATGCTGAAGGCTACGACAAGATTCCACAGATTGGTATTGTAGTGATAGAAGACGATGTCGAGATTGGTGCTAATACCTGTGTGGATCGTTCTACGATGGGTCAGACCATCATCCATAAGGGTGTGAAACTGGACAATCTGATTCAGGTGGCCCATAATTGTGAGATCGGTGAGAATACGGTGATGTCTGCCCAAGCAGGCATGGCTGGTTCCACAAAGATCGGCAAGTGGTGTATGGTAGCCGGTCAGGTAGGCTTTGCCGGACATATCCACATCAGCGACAAGACCCTCGTTGGCGCACAAGCAGGTGTGATGAAAGACACCAAGCCTGGTGATAAAGTGATGGGCTATCCTGCCATCAATCATCTGACATATATGAAAGCCAGGGCTCTTGATCCCAAGTTGCCTGAGATGTATCTCCAGATAGCCGCTCTTCAGCGTGAGTTGGATGAGTTGAAGAAGATTGTTACAATTGAAAGATAAATTTTTGAAATAGTCAAATTGTCAAATACAATATGAAGCAGAAGACTTTGAAAGGCAGTTTTTCCCTTTTTGGAAAAGGACTGCATACAGGTTTGAATCTGACGGTGACCTTTAATCCAGCACCAGAGAATACGGGTTATAAGATTCAGCGTATTGATTTAGAGGGGCAACCCATTATTGATGCCATTGCTGAGAACGTGGTTGACACCCAGCGTGGTACGGTACTCGGTAAGGGAGAAGCACGCGTATCAACCGTAGAGCACGGACTCTCCGCCCTCTACGCTATGGGTATCGACAACTGTCTGATTCACGTCAATGGTCCAGAGTTCCCCATTCTCGATGGTTCGGCCATCCAATATGTGGAGAAGATCAAGGAGATTGGTATGGAGGATCAGAATGCTCCCAAAGATTTCTATGTCATCCGTAAGAAGATTGAGGTGAAGGATGAAAAGACGGGGTCATGCATTACCATTCTGCCCGATGAGGACTTCTCTATTACAGCCATGTGCTCGTTCGAGTCGAAGTTTATCAGTTCGCAGTTTGCCACACTCGACAATCCCGATGCTTACGACACCGAGATTGCAAGCGCTCGCACCTTCGTCTTCGTACGTGATATCGAGCCCCTGTTGCAGGCTAACCTGATCAAGGGCGGCGATTTGGATAACGCCATCGTGATCTACGAGCGTCAGACCACTCAGGAGCGTCTGGATATGCTGGCAGATATGTTGCACGTTGAACACCGCGACGCTACCGATCTGGGGTACATCCAGCACAAACCTCTTCAGTGGGACAATGAGTGTACGCGCCACAAGTTGCTCGACATTATCGGCGATATGGCTTTGATCGGCAAACCTATCAAGGGTCGTATCGTTGCCACCCGTCCAGGTCACACCATCAACAACAAGTTCGCCCGTCAGATGCGTAAGGAGATTCGCAAGCACGAAATTCAGGCACCTATCTACGATCCGAACGAGGAGCCGGTGATGGACGTGAACCGCATCCGTGAACTGCTGCCCCATCGCTACCCGATGCAGTTGGTAGATAAGGTGACACAACTGGGTGCAAACACCATCGTAGGTGTGAAGAACGTCACTGCCAACGAGCCTTTCTTCCAGGGACACTTCCCACAGGAGCCAGTGATGCCTGGTGTGCTTCAGATAGAGGCAATGGCCCAGTGTGGCGGATTGTTGGTATTGAACACACTCGAAGAACCTGAGCGTTGGAGTACCTACTTCATGAAGATCGACGATGTGAAGTTCCGTAAGAAGGTAGTTCCTGGCGACACACTGATTTTCAAGGTGGAACTGCTGGCCCCTGTTCGTCATGGCATCTCTTCGATGAAGGGTTATATCTTCGTTGGCGACCAGGTAGTGGCAGAAGCCACATTCACAGCACAAATCGTAAAGAATAAATAATATATGGCAAATCAAATACATCCACTGGCTGTTGTTGACCCCGAGGCAAAACTGGGAGATAACAATATCATCGGTCCTTTCTGCGTGATTGATAAGAACGTAGTGATAGGCGACAACAACAAACTGTATAACGGCGTAACCCTGCACTTTGGTACTCGTCTCGGTAATAACAACGAGATTTTCCCAGGTGCATCGATCTCTACCAAACCTCAGGATCTGAAGTTCCAGGGTGAAGAGACCACTTGTGAGATTGGCGACAACAATTCCATCCGTGAGAATGTAACCATCAGTCGTGGCACAGCCTCTAAGGGTAAGACCGTCGTTGGAAACGGTAATCTGCTGATGGAGAACATGCACATCGGACACGACTGCGAAATCGGTAATGGCTGTATCATCGGCAACTCAACCAAGTTTGCCGGTGAAGTCGTTGTTGACGACAATGCCATCATTTCGGCTTGCTGTCTGTTCCACCAGTTCCTGCATGTCGGCGGCTACATCATGTTCCAGGGAGGTTCTCGCACAAGTCAGGACATTCCGCCTTACGTCATTGCAGGTAAGGAACCTATTCGCTATGCGGGTGTGAATCTGGTGGGATTACGTCGCAGAGGTTTTCCGCGTGAGACCATCGAGGCTATCCACGAGGCCTATCGTATCATCTACTCTCAAGGGGTGCTGAAGGATGGTGTCGCAATGGCCCGTGCCCAGTATCCTGACTCGAAGGAAGTAGAATATATCTGCAACTTCATCGAGAGCTCAAAACGTGGAGTCATCAGATAACTATTCAACATCTCACCGTTGAAGAAAACGCTGATAGTCATTACTGGACCGACGGCTGTTGGAAAGACAGCACTCTGTATGGATCTTGCTACACATTTCGGCATCCCTATCATCAATGCCGATTCGCGACAGATCTACCGGGAACTGAAGATCGGAACAGCACGTCCTACAGAGGAGCAGATGCAACAGATCAAGCATTACTTCGTAGGTACACTCGGACTGGAAGACTACTACAGCGCCTCGCTCTTTGAACAACAGGTATTGGAACTGCTGAGTCAGTTGTTTCAGACACACGATTACGCATTGATGGCTGGTGGAAGCATGATTCCCACCATCGATGACGAGACACGCGCACTGATGAAACAGCGTCTTGCAGAGGAAGGCCTTGAACGATTGTGTGAAGACCTGAAAAGGCTGGATCCCGAATACTACGAGATTGTTGACAAGCAGAATCCGCGACGTGTGGTGCATGCCCTCGAAATCTGCACGATGACAGGTCAGACCTACACCTCCTTTCGCCGTCGTGAAAAAAGAGAACGTCCCTTCCGCATCATCAAGATCGGACTGAACCGTCCACGTGAAGAACTCTACGCACGCATTAATCAACGGGTGGATCAAATGATGGCTGACGGACTGCTGGAAGAAGTCAAGGCAATGTATCCCAAACGCTCACTGAATGCGCTGAACACCGTAGGCTATAAAGAGCTGTTCGACTACCTTGACGGGCGATGGTCTCTGGAAGAAGCCGTGGAACGCATCAAAGGCAACACACGCCGATATGCCCGGAAACAGCTCACCTGGTATAAGAAAGACGAGCAGATACGCTGGTTCCACCCTGACGAGATAACTACAATCATTGACTATATCATATCGCAATGAAACAGAAACTTATCGAATTAACAAATAGCATCTGGCAATGGACGAAAGGTCTGTGGCCTTGGTATAAGAGTCTTTATAA
>ONNY01000095.1 GCA_900319305.1 uncultured Prevotella sp. | reverse complement strand
GCGTAAGGATTCCTTACTAACTGCCACAGATGGTAAGAAATACCGAACTAAAATATATAATCTGGATGTTATTATCTCTGTAGGTTATAGGGTAAAATCCAAAAGAGGTACTCAATTTCGCCAATGGGCTAATCAAATACTTAAAGACTATCTGCTGAAAGGATACTCTATCAACAAGAATTTACAGGATGTAAGGATAGAATTAGGCGCTCAAGATAAACGAATCAGTTTATTAGAAGAGAAGGTTGATTTCTTCGTCCGTTCTTCCCTGCCCCCTGTAGAAGGCATCTTCTTCGATGGCCAGATCTTCGACGCTTACGTGCAGATTGTCAGCCTCATCAAACAGGCGAAACGCTCCATCATCCTCATCGACAATTACATCGACGAAACCACCCTGACGATGCTCAGCAAGCGCGATGCCAGCGTATCAGCCACCATCTACACCCGTCAGTTATCAAATCAGCAACAACTTGACATAACGCGACATAACCAGCAGTACCCACCCATCACCGTCAATATCTGCCAGCGAAATCACGATCGCTTTTTGATTATCGACGATGTGGTATATCTCTTCGGGGCCAGCCTTAAAGATGCAGGCAAGAAACTATTTGCCTACATCAAAATGCAAGAAACCCCAGCAGCGGAACTGCTGAATAATATAAAATAATGGTTTTTGTTATTCGACACGTCGTGATGACGACTTGACATTTTATTAGGGCTCAGCGGAGCCCTTTTTTATGCCCTTTACGACACGCTCCAACCCTCTACCCCTACTTTGTCGCAAATCCTATATCCTGTCGCAACAACTTCGACAAGAATCTGGCCATTTTCTTGGAATCAGCCCAAAATCCCCGTACCTTTGCATCAGTTATTTGAATCATACGTTAGTAGTTTTCTTTTGCATATTTGTTTTAGGTTATTGGTTAGTAATGTAGCATACAGGGTTCGCTGAGACAGCGAGCCCTTTTGCTATTTCATCATCAATAAAAAACATGGGCCATCCATGCCAATTTAGCATTTCAAGCCCATGTAGGTTAAATGGAGGATGGTGGTTGTTTGTGGTGCAACGATATACGTTTTCGATTTCACCCCTTGCCTTGCGGTCAATGGCATCCTCCAAAGGATAGGGTTAGGATGTCCCAGATAAGTTGATAGATTCACCTTTCGGTGCATCTCTAGAGTTTTCTCCCAGCCTCTCGGTTATGGGCATCCTTCCCTATATATTTTACGAAAGAAAAGGATGTGACCGTTTATTCTGCCGAGACTAATGCCCACCACGGACATCCAAAGAGGCTTATTTTATACTCCCTTCCTTACGGTTTAGGGCATCCTTTTCAACTCGTCTGCAAAGTTACACAAATTAATCCACTCCACCAAACTTCTCTGCTAAAAAAGGCAAAAAATATTGTGGATCTCAGGTTTTTGCAGTACCTTTGCACCTCAATAATAGTTTTGTTAGAATATGCCAGCAGTGATGCTCGCAGGTTTTTAGGTTTCATAGATATCACACCGTCGTGATGACAGGAGGGTTTAGAGAAATTTTGAATAGATTGTAATGGGACTCTTCTGAGCCCCATTTTTTATGCCCTTTACGACACGCTCCAACCCTCTACCCCTACTTTGTCGCAAATCCTATATCCTGTCGCAACAACTTCGACAAGAATCTGGCTAATTTCTTGGAATCAGCCCAAAATCCCCGTACCTTTGCATCAGTTATTTGAATTTTACGATTGTTCATTTTTGCATAAATTTGGTTTTTAGTTATTTGGTTAGTAAGGTTAGCATACAGGGTTCGCTGAGACAGCGAGCCCTTTTGCTTTCAATATATTATAATCCATGTCTATCCTGAGCCATGATTCGCTGCATCATTCCTTCCCACTTTACTACATCCTCTTTTCTTCCAGCATAGACATTCTTGGTATGGATGAAATCGAATGTTCGTAGATTGCTATAAAGATCAGACACAGATATACCCTGGTTACGGATATTATCTTTGATTGTACGTTCCGACTCCTCATCGTAGGTTATAATTGTCAGATGCCTGATAGGTTCTGGTGCAGCACTGGCCACTTTGAAGAACTCTCTGAAATAGCAGAAATCCATTTCATTGATAGAGTGCCCGAAGAAGATAATCTCTTTGGCTTCAAGTATATTCTTTGCCACATGGTTTGCTTTTTTGAGCATATTGTACTTATACATAAACGACAACTGCCTGTTTACTTTTTCTTCAGGTTGTAGGTCGCACCCTAACACAATGTCGTTATCTCTTAAACTCCCATGTACATAGGTAAACCAATGCTGACCACCATTAAATAATTCTGGCTTTAACGGAAGTTTCATGTATTGTTGAGGATTAGTATAGTTGAAATATATCTCCGTCACAGTTAATGGGCACTCCCTCAAACGATCATATAGAATAGTGCTTAATTTCTTTTCGCCTGCAGTAAATTTAGATGTAATACGGTTTAGGTAATTAGCCAATCCTTCTTTTATCAAATCGAACTCCCATTTAATTTCCCCAATTTCCTTTTGAGAATTATTAGGGTGGGCTTTTACGAACTTAGAGATTTCCTCTTCGATATCAAACCACATGGAATCATTTGACGCTAATTGTAATTGAGCTATCAAAGAATGATTGCAATAACTGCTGTCAGCAAGAAAAGCATCAATTCTTTTCACAACTCCTTGCCACTCTTTACTATTTATAAAGTCAGAGTACTTAGAAGGGAGTCCCAAATCTATGTCGAATCCATTGCCGATGATTAACGCCAACTCTGCCATACACTAATTCTTTAGTTTGTCGATCTCTCCAAGCAGTTGCTCCAACTTCTCTACAATGCGGTGTTGCTCTACAAGAGGAGGAAGAGGGATAAGCATATCATTCACAATCTTTTGGTTGATATTCTTTTGTGCTCCACCTGCAGCTTTCTCTTGCAGTTCTGTTCTATTTGCTTGAATTGCATAATATATATAATCTGTAGAAACAGACGGATTTGGAAATAATCCGCAGATAGCCTGATTCGTTGTCATTGGCGACTCAATAATAGAAGATTTTCCAATTGCATCATTACAATACATAGCAACAAGTATTGTACCTTTTGGAAATAGTTTTGCTGAAGAGTGGTTTAACCCTTCTTCGGATATACATTCTTCTGTTTTATCAATATTCTTTTTAATCAAATCACCAACCTTTACCCATGGTATTTCGCCACCATAATATTCAGGATGCCCCTTTTCGGGTGTTCCTCCTGATGTTGTTTCAAATAGTTGTTTGATCCTACACCATTCCCAGCTATCAGGTATCTCAAAGGGGATTTCGTCGTCGGAGATGGGTGTTTCGATGAGATCTTTCTTTTTGAGTTTGCCTTCCTTTACTAGTTGCTCCTTTTCCTTGCGGATTTGGGCGAGGAGGACGGAGGCGGGTTCGTCGTTGGGGTCTTGGGGGACGAGGCGGCCTTCTATTGCTTCTTGCAGAATGCTTTTCTTTAAGCGTTCTGGCAGTTCGGCATTCAGTTTGTTAAGCGCATCCTGCGCTTTGCCGTATTCCTCAACCTTGGGCAATAGTTCTTCTATCTTTGCCACAATACGGTGTTGTTCAGCAAGAGGAGGAAGAGGAACAGGCATAGCCTTAAGAACCTCAAACGGGGGTATATTTTTAATAGCAGAACCAGATCCTTTCAATTTATTCTCAATAAGAAGAACATATTGAAAATGTAACAACCAATATGGTATTATTGAATCAAGATGAAGTTTTGCTCTCATTAAGGCTTGATTGATAATGCCAATGGGAGCCTCAGGAGGAAGAAGGTATGTTTCACCAATAGTTCCAGCACAACTTACAATTATATCACCAGGGCGAACAGTGAAGCCAGTCATCGTTTCATATTTCTCTTTTGTGACATAATAATCTCCCAATGAGTAATCTTTTTGGATTGCATTCTTTTGTTCGTAGACCTTCACTGCTTCATCCGATTGAGGAACGAACATTGATTTAGTAAGACTACTTCCAAATGGCCCCTTTTTGTATTCACCAAGCTCACCCCATCTTACCCAAACCCATCCTTTAGGAATCTCAAAGGGGATTTCATCCTCGGAGATGGGTTTTATTTCGAGGTCTTTCTTTTTGAGTTTGCCTTCCTTCACTAATTTTACTTTCTCCTTGCGGATGCGGGCCAGCAATACGGATGCTGGCTCGTCGTTGGGATCTTGGGAAACGAGGCGGCCTTCGATGGCTTCTTGCAGGATGGCGTTCTTTAACTGTTGTGCGTTCATACCTTAATCGTCATTGCTGGGTTCGTCTGTGGTTTCGGGCAGCAAATAGTCGCTGGCTTTGGCTGAAGAAATAACACTGCGACCCAGTTTACTCTCTAACTGCTTGCGGGCTGCTTTTGCCACGCTACCACCTTCTTTGGCTATCTTGGTCTGCTGACGATACCCGTTAGGGTTGCGCTCCTTCGAAAGCTCTGTGGCAGATGCTTCTGCTAAGATGTTAAGCGCTATTTCAAGATTTGTCATATTATCACGCAGATTCTCCTTTTTCAACCCCTTGTGGTGTTTGTATTGTTTGGTAGTAAAGCCACTCCATTCACGCGTAATAATATCTGTCAGCGAGGCATATTCCATTCCCTCATGCACACCTGTACGCTTCCATTCATCTGTGAGTTCTTTACGCACCTCAATGCTCTTGATGCGTTGGTTGATCCAAGCGTCAGAGTAGCCCAATCGTTTATAATCGATGATAGCCTGATCTATACTCTTTTCGGGATCTTGCATCTGGTCGAGGCGCTGGCTGGCCACCTGTGCCATCCATTGTTTAAAAGGTTCTGCCTTAGGAGATGGGATGGATTGTATCAGGCGGAAAAGTTGCTCAGTATCAGCCACATCCGTTAAACGCATCTTGCCATCATAAGCGCGAAGTTTCAACTGGTTACAATTTGTAACCGTTTCATTTCCTTCTTTTACAAGCCTGTGCTTTAAGACTTTCCAATAGTTTCTTGCATGCTCGTAATCAGGCTGATCTGTCAATATACCACAAACATCTACGATGGAGAAATACCATTTCTCTTCCACATCATCCCACACCGTGCGGACTTTTTTTTCTTCAAATAATCGAAGTGCTTCTTTTTTTGTCATAGTTATTACAATTTAAGTACATTATATATTTATACCCAACATCTGCTGGATTTCATTCAGCGTTGCGTCTATCTTGGCATCGAGGGCGGTGCGCTTCTCGTGGTACTGTTTTAGCAGTTCATCTGGGCGCAATACCTCTTCCTCTTCTTTGGGGAACTTGCACTGATCGAAGTTACAACCAAGGTCTAACAACTCTTGTGCTGAGAAACAGCGCGACTTCTCGTCGCCAGTCTCGTTATCGATGATCTCCGTGCGGTTATTCCACCAATCCACCATCGGCTTGCAGTGGTCTATCAGCATGGGCTTGGTCTTAGAAAAGTGCTTGTAGCCCTCAGGCATATCCATACGATAGAACCAGGTGTCCTTCGTGTTGAATCCCTCTGCTGCACCCTCTGCCTTCTCATTGTTGAAGAACAGAATGTTGGTGGCAATCGAGGTGTAAGGGGCAAAAATGCTGCCTGGTAGGCGGATGATGGTATGCAGATTGAACTCTCGCAGCAGTTTCTCCTTGATAGCCAACTTGGCATTATCAGCACCAAAGAGGAAACCATCTGGCAGAATCACTGCAGCGCGTCCATTCTTTGCCAAGCGATACTGAATCACCACCATAAAGAGGTCAGCCGTTTCGCTCGAAGCGAGGTCGGATGGGAAGTGGCGCTTCACATCGTTCTTCTCGTTACCACCGTAAGGCGGATTCATCAGGATGACATTAAACTTATCGTCATCGGTATAGTTCAGCACATCCTTCGTGAGCGAGTTGCCATGAAAGACCTTGGGCGAATCGATATCATGCAGCAGCATATTCGTGACACAAAGCATATAGGGAAATTGCTTCTTCTCGATGCCATAGATGGAGTTGGCAAAAGCCTCACGATCCTCAGCGGTGTTCACCTTCTTATCAAGGGCTTTGAGCCATGAGGTGAGGAAACCGCCAGTACCACAAGCAAAGTCTGCCACCTTCTCACCGATCTTGGGCTGGATGATCTCTGCCATGAAATCAGTCAAGGCACGAGGGGTATAGAACTCACCAGCCGTTCCAGCCGACTGCATCTCTTTCAGAATGGTTTCGTAGATCTCGCCAAAGGCATGACTCTCCTCATAACTGCTCAGGTCTAAGCCATCAATCACGTTAAGCACCTGACGGAGCAGCACACCATCCTTCATATACTGGTTGGCATCCTGGAAGGTGGCGCGGACAATCGCACTACGCATGGGCGTATCGGGTGTGATTGTCAGCCGTCAGAGCCTCACCCGTACCGTCATCTTTCGCCCAATTGCGCCAACGGCAGTTTTCAGGGATAAAGGATGTATAGTTGTCTTCGTTGAATTCCCAATCGTTTTCTTTCTCGTCGTAAACTTTCAGAAAGAGCATCCATGCGATTTGTTCTATGCGCTGGGCATCGCCATTGATACCTGCATCATTGCGCATAGCTATATCGTTGTAAATACTATCTTCGAGTTCTTTGACGGCTGCCATATACTGCTGGTTGCCACCAAACAATTTGGCGATACCAGAAGGTGAACCCATCTGTCGGAAGGGATCAAGTGTGAGTACCTTGCGGTTCTCCAACTGACTGATGCCTTCGTTCATATACTTATCAAGCAATGCCTCCAACACCTTCTGGGCCTCGGGGCCATACTTGTGGAACACATCGTGCTTCTTCACGTTCTCAGCACGTTCCTTACGGGTAAGGGGCTTCTTGCCGTAGGCGATATGACAGATGAAGTCAAAGTCATCGACATCATCCATCCCCTGGTCGTGCTTCAGGGCTTGCAGGTCAATGCCATTCTCACGCATCAGTTCTGTGATCTCTCCCTTCCGTTCTGCCTAGGTGTCGTTGATGTTCTTCTTCGTATAGTCCGTAATGCTCTCCGTGCGCAACAGCTTGCCGTTGGAATCATAGACTGACACCACTTTATTGATGATCTTCACCTCGCAGCCATCTCTGTTGACGATGGGTTTCACATCATGTACACCGCCCCCGTCATCCGGTTTGTCCTTTGGAGGCGTATAAGGCTTGGCCCTATCTGGCATATAGCCCTTATCCACTTCCAGCGGACCATCCCAGTCGGGATCGGCGAAGAGGCGGGTGATGTTGCGGAAATCCATAATGGTGAAATGCGTCTTACCCTCTTTCTCGCGGATTCGTGTACCACGACCCACAATCTGCTTAAACTCCGTCATCGAATTGATGCGCTGGTCTAAGGCTATAAGCTTCACCATTTTGCAATCCACACCTGTGGAGAGCAGTTTGCTGGTGGTGGCTATCACGGGCGTCTTGGAGGCAACAGAGATGAAATAGTCGAGTTTTGACTGTCCATAGGGATCGCTGCCAGTGATACGCACCACATAGTCGGGATTCTTTTTGCACATCTCGGCATTCTCATTCACCAATGCCACACGCATACGCTCCGCATGATCTTCATCAGCACAGAAGACGATGGTCTTTGCCATCGGGTCAGTGGATTTCAGATAACTGCTCACCTCGTGGGCCACCTCTCGGATACGGTCTTCTATGATGATATTGTAATCGTAGTCGGTATTGTTGTAGATACGGTCTTCTATCACGTTGCCGTTGATGTCGCGCTGTCCTTTGGTGGGTCGCCATTCGTCACCGATATTCGTTGTGATATTGATCACCTTGAAGGGTGCTAAGAAACCATCGTCGATACCCTCTTTTAGACTATAGGTATAAAGCGGTTCCCCGAAGTAGCTGATGTTCGACTGATAGCGCGTCTCCTTCGGTGTAGCCGTCATACCCAACTGGATGGCACCCTCGAAATACTCCAGTATCTCACGCCAGTTGCTATCATCCTTCGCACTGCCACGATGACACTCATCGACAATCACCATATCGAAGAATTCTGGTTTAAACAGTTCTTCGTAGTTCTTGGCGCCTTCCTTACCTATCAACTGCTGATAAAGAGCGAAATACACTTCATGAGCGGTATCTGGATGCTCCTTATCCTGCTGATAGTTCACCTTATGAATGGTATTGGTGAGGGGCTTGAAATCCTGTTCGATAGACTGATCAACCAGGATATT
This sequence comes from uncultured Prevotella sp., assembly GCA_900319305.1. GTDB lineage: Bacteria > Bacteroidota > Bacteroidia > Bacteroidales > Bacteroidaceae > Prevotella. The sequence continues at coordinate 3,875 of ONNY01000095.1, read as the reverse complement.
GCGGTCTGCCAGATAAAGCACCTTCTTCACCAGTTCCGTCTTCAGCAGACGATAGACGATTTGGAAGGCGGTGTAGGTCTTACCCGTTCCTGTGGCCATCACCAACAGCATCCGTTTGTCGCCACGAGCCACCGCATTCACCGTTCGATTCACGGCATTACGCTGATAATAACGAGGTGGAAAAATGTCCTGACCTGTGCAATAGGGTTGATTGATGACTTTCAGTTCATTATCAGTAATACCCTCTCCCCCATTGCTTTCATGTAGGAATCTGTCATAGAGTTCTTCCTTCGTGGGAAATGCATCCATCGGGATAGAACGCTCCTTACCTGTCAGGAAATCATATTCCTGAAAACCAAAGCCATTTGAACTAAAGGCAAACGGGATATCCATCATAACGGCATACTCCTTGGCCTGCTGCATACCGAAACTGACAGAATGGTTGGCATCCTTGGCTTCAACAATGGCAATGGGAGTCGCCCTGTTGTAGTAGAGCATATAATCAGCAAACTTGGCTTTATTACGAGCCACGAGGTTTCCTCTAAGGTTGATCTTACCATCCGTAAGCTTCACCTTAGTCTCCATCGTGATATCTTGCACTGACCATCCTTTTGCAAGAATGGCTGGCGTGATATATCTCAGTTTGATGTCCTCTTCAGACAAAGAATGAATATCATCCATAGTTCGCTGACTTTAGTTTCTGCAAAGATAATAAATAAATGGGAAATAAAGAAAAAAAGGGCGAAAAAGTTGCAAAATTGCGAGATTATTCGTATCTTCGCACCAAACTCTCGAAGTTAGCGACTCTCTCGAAAAATGGAAGAGGTTGTCGCATTTTGCGACAACCTCTTCTTCTTACTTTGCTATGATAAAACTGGATTTCCGTCGGTTGTCCTTGGGACGCACGGCGAAGTGGATCCAATGGCTGCCTGAACTGTTACGTTCTATGTAGAGCTCATCGAAATCGCGCTTGGTGCCATCTGAGATATCCAAGAGGATGGAGGCATAGCGGATGGCCTGTTCAAAGCCTGATACGTGGATATCCACTGCACAGCCTGTCAGGTGGTTGCTCGTGGGAGAGCCGCCTGCTTTTTTATTCACCTCTGGGGAGCGATAGGCGGAGTTTATAAATAGCGGTGCTTCTTGCGTCCCGTTCTTGGACAAGCCAAGCGGCAAAGCCGAGCGGGTAGCAAGCGACCTTTGGTCGAGCGCGGCAGGCTCAGCAACCGTACTCTTATAAAGGGTATTATAGGAATACCGCAGATCTTCGAGCCAGTTTTCACAGAGATTGCGAAGGTTCTCGATAGCGACTCGACTTGGGATGTTTTGATCCTCCGTCTTGTGATTGGTCTTGGTGAGCTCTCCGAGCGTAAAGTGCTCGGAGAGTTTCATGTCCTTATTCATACTTACTTCCTGCATAATCTTCAATTTATTCATGCTACGGTGATACGGCGATACGGCGTCAGACCATCGCGAGGCCCGTCTTCTTGAAGACCGCCTTGGTGGTGCCGTTCTCTACAAATTCGCCCGCTTTCTCCACCAGATGATCCTTGACCAGACGTCTGATCTTGACGCGAGCCACCACATCGTTGGCCAGTGAGAAACAGCGCATGGCATCCTCGACGGTGAACTCCTCTGGCAAGCGTTGAAAGGCTTCAATGGTCTTCGGCTGGCGACGGACATTCACTGAGGCATCCCTCATCTTATTGTCGAAATAGTTCTCTGCCATGGTTCCAAAGTAGTGGCGCTGACAGGCATACTGAATGTTGACGATCATCTCAGCCAGTTTCCAGTCCACCTCGTCGGTCTCGAACGTACCACACCAGAATTCTCCTTCCTGATGGAGTTCTCCCCAGTGTCGCATCACGATGAAGGGTGCCGAGAAGTTCAGACCGTGATAGGCACAGCGTTTCAACAGCATCTCATCGGCTTTCGAGTCGTTCTCGGCTGCATCCGCCATACGGCGTGCCGTCCAGTCATAGAGCTCATCCACGATCTTCTGTACGGAGAGTTCCCCTTTCGTACGGTCGAGTTTCTCAGCCCACTCCTTCAGACGGTTGTCGCTGTCATAATCGACGATGGACTCACGACTCATCATCTCAAAGTTGGTGGCAGGCAGTGGGATACAGGTGAGGCGCGTCGCCAGTCCAGATCCGAAATTCTGCTCGTTCACCTTCCGTTTCAAGGCGATAGGCGTACCAGTGCAGATGAAGTTCCAGGTCACGTAGAAGTCCTGCAGGATCGAATCATTATTCGAATATGCCTGACCGTCCTCTTCATTGTGGAAGGCTTTCAGTTCCAGACTCTGCTTGTCGATCCAGGAGCCACCTTTCTGCACGGTCATGGTGTTATCCAACTCCGTATCGAAGGTGAGTTGATGCAGCTGCATCAGTTCGCCATCCACCTCCTCCACACTGTTCACCATGTCCTGAATGAACTGGGCATTAGAAGTTCGAGCCGGATGGACACGGACCACCACCTTGGGCTTCTTGGGCTTCTCCTTATTGGCACCCTTCGTACGCATCTGTTCACGATAGGCATTGATCGCCTCCTTGCCGATCTTATCAGCTGCCACGATGGGGGCTGCCAGCAACTTAAACAATCGCGTCGCGAAACTCTTACCACTGGCAGGATCGCCGATGATCAGTGTCGAGTTGTTCAGGCGTCGCAGTTCCTCTGGGCGATGATAGAAGCGATAGGTGCATCTCGTCATCAGTGTCATCAGCAGACCACCAGCCACGAACAGCGCAGCTGGATACTGGTTGCGCTTCAGACCTTTCGTGATATCTTTGATGATCGGATAATCCTCGCTCAGTGCCTCGATCTCAGCGCCCCAGTCCCAGAGTTGCTGGTTAATAGGAACCACGGTCCCTGAGCCTGTCGAAGGGCCACGTGGTTCTTGCGACCCGTTGGTAGCAAGCGACCTTCGGTCGAGCGCGGCAGGCTCAGGGACCGTGCGTTGCAATACCGCTTGCATCATTTTCGAGATGCCTTTAGGCGTTTCCTTACAGGCCGACTCCACGATGCTGCGAAGTTCCTCTTCACTGAGACCCAGACGGGGCATGATCTGAAGGAGCAGTTCACGGTTATTATCACAAATCGCCCTCAAACTCACAGCCAACTGGTAGAGTTTCACATTGCGCTCTCCCTCCTGCGGTTCTCCCCCATTCTGCCGCCACCACTCAGCGATAATTTCGCTATACGGCCGCCCCTTGAAAGTTTTTTCTGGCAACGGACTACACGACTTAAGGACTTTTTCTTTATCAGCTTGGCCAGTCGTGTCAGTCCTGTTGTCCGTTGCTAAAGAATTCTCATTCGTAGCCTGTGAATGACCGTCTCGATATAGAGCAGTATATCGCTCACTAAACGCCTTGTTCTCATACGTAAATAATTCTTTGTCAATATACAAAATATCCGATTCCTTGCAAATGTAACTCATCCTTGATGAGTCCTTGCAACTCTCATCCACTTCCACGCCCAGCACCTTCGCCATCGCATGTTGATTGTCAATGAGATTACCAACGGCAGCATCCGCCTTAAAAACGACTTTCAAGCCCTTCCCCGAAGGAGTCACATAGACAAGCAGAATACCAGTCCTTTTAGTCCTGTCGTCCGTTGCCAAATGCCAACGCTCAAACACCTCGCGCGGATTATCCACGTGGTCGATATCCATCACCACGAGGCCTGTCAATCGGGTGGCAGATTGTTTTCGCCAGGCACCAGTCTTACCCGTCTTCGAGGTCGTCTCGTCGAAGGTTGCCTGAAAGATGAATGCCGGCAGTTTGCGCTTCAGGGAAGCCTCGCCAGTCTCACGATACTTATCAATGTTCTCGTTCCATTGTTTTGCCCTGACGAGCGCATAAAACTGCGCTTCG
>ONNY01000157.1 GCA_900319305.1 uncultured Prevotella sp. | reverse complement strand
AGAACTAAAATCATTTAAATTAATGGCGATATTAGCATTTCAAAAACCCGATAAAGTCGTAATGTTGGAGGCCAACGACAAGTTCGGCAAGTTCGAATTTCGTCCCTTGGAGCCTGGCTTCGGTGTGACCATTGGTAACTCCCTGCGCCGCATTCTTCTTTCATCGCTTGAAGGCTATGCTATCAACACCATCCGTATCGCTGGTGTGGAGCATGAGTTCTCTTCTGTGCCTGGTGTAAAGGAAGACGTGACCAACATTATCTTGAACCTGAAGCAAGTTAGGTTCAAGCAAGTAGTAGAAGAATTCGAGAACGAGAAAGTCAGTATCACGGTCGAGAATTCTACCGAATTCAAAGCCTCTGATATAGGCAAGTATCTGACTGGATTTGAGGTGCTGAATCCCGATTTGGTGATTTGTCATTTAGATTCCAAAGCATCGATGCAGATTGATCTTACAATCAATAAAGGTCGTGGCTATGTACCCGCTGATGAGAATCGCGAGTTCTGCACCGACGTGAATGTAATAGCAATCGATTCTATTTACACTCCGATCCGTAACGTGAAGTACGCTGTGGAGCCGTATCGTGTCGAGCAGAAGACCGACTACGACAAGCTCGTGCTGGAAGTTACGACGGATGGTTCCATCCACCCGAAGGACGCACTGAAGGAGGCTGCCAAGATCCTCATTTACCACTTCATGCTGTTCTCTGACGAGAAGATTACCCTTGAGGCATCTGAGACAGAGGGCAACCAGGAGTTTGATGAGGAGATCCTGCACATGCGCCAGTTGCTCAAGACCCGTCTCGTTGACATGAACCTCTCTGTTCGTGCCCTCAACTGCCTGAAGGCTGCTGATGTTGAGACCCTTGGCGACCTGGTACAGTACAACAAGACCGACCTCCTGAAGTTCCGCAACTTCGGTAAGAAATCGCTCACCGAGCTTGATGATTTGCTCGAGAGTCTGAATCTGTCGTTTGGAACCGATATCTCCAAGTATAAACTGGACAAGGAGTAACTGTAGGCCGCAAGCTTATAAGACTCAAAGCCCAATAAAAGTAAAAAACAACAATGAGACATAATAAGAAATTCAATCATCTCGGTCGTACTGCATCTCACCGCAGTGCCATGCTCGCAAACATGGCTATCTCGCTGATCATGCACAAAAGAATCACTACGACCGTAGCCAAGGCAAAGGCCTTGAAGAAGTATGTGGAGCCCCTGATCACCAAGTCAAAGGAGGATTCTACCAACTCTCGTCGTGTAGTATTCAGCTACCTGCAGAATAAGGAAGCCATCAAGGAGCTCTTCGGAGAGGTGGCTCAGAAGGTTGGTGACCGTCCCGGTGGATACACCCGTATCATCAAGCTCGGTACCCGTCAGGGTGACGCTGCTCAGGTTTGCTTCATCGAGCTGGTTGACTTTGATCCCGAAATGGCAAAGGATACCAAGAAGAAGTCAACCCGTCGTTCTCGTAAGTCTGCTCCTAAGGCTGAGGCCGCAGCTCCTGCTGAGGCTCCCGCAGCTGAGGAAGCAAAGGCAGAGGCTCCCGTTGAGGAGGCTGCTGCTCCCGCTGAAGAGGCAAAGGCAGAATAAGCAACAAACAAGTCTCTATAAGAAAGGTCCGCATCCATCACGATGCGGACTTTTTTTATAATGAGCGGATTTCCTGACTTTTTTCTTGGAAGTCTCGGGATTATTTACTATTTTTGCCCTCGATAATCTAGTGAAATTATAAATAAATACTAACGAATATGGAATCAATTGTTTTATGGGGATTCAACCTGTATGCGTGGATTACGATCGTGACGGTGCTGGCGATGTTCACAGTACTGTTGTTGACTAAGATCCGCGCAGACTTAGTGTTTCTTGGTGCTATCGCCATCCTCTTCGTTACGGGTGTGTTGAATGCCAAAGAGGCTTTCTCGGGTTTCAGTTCTACGTCGGTGGTGATCATCGGTGTGCTCTTTGTCGTGGTGGCAGGTCTGACACATACAGGTGTGCTGCAGTGGATCGTGAAGCATCTGCTGGGACAGCCAGAGACTTATTCGAAGGCCGTCATCCGTCTGATGTTGCCGGTGGCAGGTCTGAGTTCCTTCCTCAGCAACACCACGGTGGTGGCGCTGTTTGTGGGTATCGTGAAGATGTGGTCGAAGAAACTCGGTATCTCTCCCTCGAAGCTACTCATCCCGCTGAGTTATGCCTCAGGCATGGGTGGCGTGTGTACGCTGATCGGTACACCGCCAAACCTGATTATCTCTGGTCTCTATGCTGAGAATACGGGTGTAGCGATGAATGTGCTGACAACGACTATCCCCGGACTCTTCTGTCTCGCCATCGGCGTGCTTTCCATCATCGCCATGCGTAAGTTGCTGCCTGACCGTAAGGCCCCCGAGTCAGCCTTTGAGTCTACGTCGGATTATACGGTGGAATTGTTGGTGCCATCCGACAATCCGCATATCGGTGAGACCCTCAATGAAGCAGGACTGAACGATGTTCGGGGCGGTAACCTGATTGAGGTCGTGCATTACGATGAGTTTCTCTCGCCTGCCGATGGCGAGGAGATTGTGATGGGCGGCGACCGTCTGATCTACTCCGGACAGATCGACGAAATCCTCGACCTGAAGGAAAGTCACGGACTGGTGAGTGCCGATCATCATGTGTTTACGCTGAGCGAAATTGATTCAAGTCGCCAGCTTCGTACTGCCTATGTCACCTTTGGCAGTAGTCTGATTGGAAAAGCGATTGGCAAGACGAGTTTCGAGAAGGATAACGGTGTGGTGCTTGTCGCCGTGGCCCGTAGTGGTAACCGTATTGATCAGTCTCCGCGTGAGGTGGTCCTGCAGGCTGGTGACACGCTGCTGCTCGACTGTCCGCCTAAACTGAAGATCGACGAGTCCAGTCTGACGACGAAACTGCACTTCTTTGACAGCGACCAGGTGCCGAACATCGGTAAGAAGACGCTGATCTCCACTACGATCATGATGGCGATGGTGGTACTCTCGGCTCTCGATATTATTCCGCTGCTGCAGTGCGCCTTCCTGGCGGCGATAGCGATGCTGCTCTTCCGCTGCTGTAATGTGGATCAGGCGATGAAGGCCATCAACTGGGAGATCTTGATGGTGTTTGCCGGTTCCGTCGTGCTGGGTGTCGCCATCCAGAAGACGGGTATTGCCGAGCGCCTTGCCTTTGGTATCCTCGATGTCTGTGGCGACAATCCGATCGTGGTGATGACGGCGATCTGCTTCGTAGGTACTTTCATCACGGAGTTTATCTCCAACACGGCGGCTGGTGCCATGTTCTTCCCCATCATGTATCAGGCAGCCGAGAAACTGGGCTATGAGCCCTTCCCGTTCCTTGTGGCCTTGATGGTCAGTGTCAGTTCCAGTTTCGCCACACCGATCGGTTCGCCCACTCACATGCTCGTCTATGGCCCCGGTGGCTATCGGTTCAGTGACTTCATGCGTATTGGTCTGCTGATGAACCTCATCATCTTGGCAGCCAATATCTTCATCGTGAACATTGTCTATCCGTTGACACCATTACATTAATAGTAGGGTTTCCCCTATGTGATTGTAGGGGAAATCCTTCTGATTATTCAAGGTAGAATGTCTATCTTTGCACCGTGAACATTAAAATAGGAATGGTTATGA
>ONNY01000124.1 GCA_900319305.1 uncultured Prevotella sp. | reverse complement strand
TTATTATCTGTTCATCATCCTCTTCCTTGTGATCGCCTGGCTGGTGGAGGCGATCCAGCAGAAACAGCTGGTGCGCTTTGTTAAGGCCACTGCCGTCTGCATCGCTGGTGCCGCCATCGGTATATGTATCAACCTGTCGAACCTCTATCACACCTGGCAATATAGTCAGGAGTCGATGCGCGGCAAGAGTGAGCTGGTGAAAAAGAACAGTGAGAACCAGACCAGCAGCGGTCTGGAGCGCGACTATATCACCCAGTGGAGCTATGGTATTGATGAAACCTGGACGCTGTTGATACCTAATACCAAGGGGGGTGCATCGGTGCCACTCAGCGAGAGTGAGACAGCGATGGCGAAAGCTGATCCCAATTACGAGAGTATCTACCAGCAGATCGGACAGTATTGGGGCGAACAGCCTGGTACATCTGGTCCTGTGTATGTAGGCGCGTTTGTGATGATGCTCTTCATCCTTGGTCTCTTCATCGTGAAAGGTCCTGTGAAATGGGCGTTATTGGCGGCTACCATCCTGTCGATCCTCCTCTCATGGGGCAGAAACTTCATGGGCTTTACCGACTTCTTCCTCGACTATGTGCCCATGTATGCGAAGTTCCGCACGGTGGCGTCGATCCTGGTGATTGCAGAGTTCACCATCCCCTTGCTGGCGATGCTGGCGCTGAAAGAGGTGCTGAGTGATGATGTAAAGAAGGAGAAGTTGAAGATGCCTCTGATTGTCAGCTTTATCCTGACGGGAGGCGTCGCCCTGCTGTTCTCGCTGATGCCGTCGTTCTTCTTCGGCAGTTTCATCTCCTCCAGTGAGATGCGCGCCTTACAGACACTCCCCCCAGAGCATATCCAACCACTGATTTCGAACCTGACAGAGATGCGCGAAGCCGTGTTTACGGCCGATTGTCTGCGTTCGTTCTATATCATCTTAGTGGGAACAGGTCTGCTCCTGGCTTTCCTTTGGGGTAAATTGAAGAAGGAATATACCATCGGCATCATCCTCGTGCTCTGTCTCGTTGATCTGTGGACGGTGAACAAGCGCTATCTGAACGATGATATGTTTGTGCCGAAGAGTGAGCGCGAAGCACCACAGGAAAAGAGTCAGACGGATGAACTCATCCTGCGTGACACATCACTTGACTATCGTGTACTGAATCTCGCCTCGAACACCTTTAATGAGAACGAGACCAGTTATTATCATAAGAGCATCGGCGGTTATCACGCTGCCAAACTGCGTCGCTATCAGGAGATGATCGAGACGTATATCAACCCTGAGATGCAACAATTGTTCGGCGCTGTGTCGGAGGCTGGCGGCGACATGACACAGGTGAACGGCGACAGTATCTGTCCTGTGCTTAACATGCTGAACACGAAGTACTTCATCTTCCCGCTTCAGGGCGGACAGACCGTACCCATCCAGAACCCCTATATCTATGGTAACGGTTGGTTCGTGGATCAGATCACTTATGTGGATAATGCCAACAAGGAGATAGAGACAGTCGGCAAGATCGACCTGCGTCATCAGGCCGTAGCCGATGTGAAGTTCAAGACCCAGTTGGGCGAGGCTGCCGTACAGGATACTGCCAGCATCGTGAAGATCACCAGCTATGAGCCCAATCGTCTCACCTATGATGTGAACAGCGGCAAGGGTGGTGTGCTGGTCTTCTCTGAGATCTATTATCCAGGCTGGACAGCTACCGTCGATGGCGAAGCTGTTGAACTGGGACGCGTGAACTATATCCTGCGTGCAATCCATATCCAGCCAGGACAGCATCAGGTGGAGTTGGCATTCTTCCCGAAGTCAGTGGATATGACGGAGACCATCGCCTATATTGCCTTCGTCCTCCTGTTGTTGATACTCATCTTTGTGGTAGTCAGTCAGTTCAGACAGAGGAAATGAAGAAGCTGTTATCACTGCCGCCCAATCTGGTAGAGCCCTTTCACGAGGTGACAGGACTGGATGCAGAGGAATACTTCTGCACCTGCGATCCTGTGGGGCACCGTCTTGGGAGCGGTGGCGGAACAACGTGGCTTCTACAGGCCTGTTTCGAACATGACGGTGCAGAGACTTTCGACCACTGGCTGGCCTCAGAGAAGCGCATACTGATTCATGCTGGCGGACAGAGCAAACGACTGCCCAGCTATGCCGTCTCAGGCAAAGTCCTCATGCCGCTTCCCGTCTTCCGTTGGGAGCGAGGACAGAAATTGTCGCAGAATCTGCTTAGCGTGCAGCTGCCTCTGTATGAGAAGATGATGGCACAGGCTCCCGATACGATCCACACGATGATTGTCAGTGGCGATGTGCTTATCAGAGCCTCTCAGTCTTTGCAGCCTATCCCAGAGGCAGATGTGATCTGTTATGGTCTGTGGCTCGACGCCTCAGTCGCCAAGAATCACGGTGTGTTTGTAAGCAGTCGTCAGTCGCCTACGGTACTCAAGCAGATGCTGCAGAAGCCCTCTGTACAAACCTTAAGAGAGTTGCAGAAAGATCATTATTATCTGACAGATATTGGTGTGTGGCTATTAAGTGATAAAGCCGTGAGACTGCTGATGGCTCGCAGTGGTGCTGATGAAAAGACACTCCATTCCTACGACCTCTACAGTGAATTCGGTTGTGCGCTGGGCACTGATCCTACCACCCCTGACGATGCCATCTCACAACTAAGTGTGGCCATCCTGCCCCTTGTTGGTGGTGAGTTTTACCACTTCGGCACCTCACGTGAGATGATTTCCTCAACACTGCGTATTCAGAATCTGGTGAACGATCAACGCGAGATCATGCATTTCGACCGCAAGCCTCATCCAAGTATCTTTGTACAGAATGCCAAAACCGATATACCCTTCACTGAAGAGAATACAAATATCTGGATAGAGAACAGCCATATCGGTCCCCATTGGAAACTCACCCACGATCATATCATCACAGGTGTACCAGAAAACGACTGGGACATCCGTCTGGCACCTGGCGAGTGCATTGATGTGGTTCCTGTCGGTGATACAGACTATGAGGTACGCCATTATCGCATTGACGAGCCCGTGAACAGTAATGAATTGGCAGAGCGTGCCAACCTTCGCAGACTCTTCGCACAACGCCAGGCCTTCCAGCGCAAGAACTGGAGCGACTTGGCCCGCAACTGGCGTCACAGCGTTTTCTATCAGCTGGATCTGGCAGATGCTGCTGCCCAGTTCCAAAAAGAGAACATCCCACTTCCGCCACCGCTTGAAGACGATGCCCCCTTGATGACGCGCATTCAAGATGCCATGTTCCGTGGTGATAGTGACAAAGCCTTTGGGCTCCTGAGAGAAGGTTTCCTTACCTCACACCTCTCCCCCCTTACCCCCCAACTGAGTGTTGCTGACGATCAGATTGTCTGGGGACGCTCTCCTGTACGTATTGATGTTGCAGGAGGCTGGACAGACACCCCACCCTACTGTCTGATGGAGGGCGGAAACGTCATCAATCTCGCCATCGAGCTCAACGGTCAACCACCGCTCCAGACTTTTATCCGTCCGTCGCATGAGCCACATATCATCCTTCGTAGCATAGACCTCGGTGCCGTAGAGGTGGTGGAAACCTACGAACAGCTCACCGACTTCATACATGTGGGCTCTCCCTTCTCCATCCCTAAGGCAGCCCTTGTACTTGCAGGCTTTGCACCAGGTAAGGCATCTACCCTTCAGGCACAATTAGAAGCCTTCGGTGGCGGTCTTGAACTGACACAACTCTCTGCCATCCCTGCAGGTAGCGGTCTTGGCACATCAAGCATTCTGGCAGCTACCGTTCTCGGAGCCCTCAGCGATTTCTGCGGACTGGGCTGGGACAAAAACGAGATCGGGCATCGCACGCTGATGCTTGAACAGATGCTCACTACAGGAGGCGGTTGGCAGGATCAGTTTGGTGGGGTTCTCGGAGGCGTAAAACTCCTACAGACTGGGAAGGGATTTGATCAGAGTCCCCAGGTAAGATGGTTACCCAATGACCTGTGGACACAACCAGAATACCATCCCTGCCACCTATTATATTATACAGGCATTACCCGCACCGCCAAGCATATCCTGGCAGAAATCGTGCGACGGATGTTCCTGAATCATGGTGCCGAACTTCAGTTACTGCGAGAGATGAAAGCCCACACGATGGAGATGTACGAGGCCATCCAGTGCGTAGATTTCCAACGCACGGGTCTGCTGATGCGGAAAACATGGCAACAAAACCAGCAACTCGACAGTGGTACCAATCCTCCTGCCGTCGAGGCGATCACCAGTCTCATCGACGACCTCTGCCTGGGTTATAAGCTACCAGGCGCTGGCGGTGGCGGCTACCTATACATGATAGCCAAGGATCCAGAGGCAGCAGCCCGCATTAAACAAATCCTCAACGAAAACCTACAGTACCCCAATGCCCGTTTCGTGGAGATATCGCTCTCCACGAAGGGACTTCAAATCAGCAGAAGTTAAACCCGTCAAACAACAATATCAATATGAAAATAGGAATGATTGTAGCAATGGATAAGGAACTGAAGCAGCTCCGTCCATTATTCCCAGAAGACAAAGTGATTCTGCAGAAGAGCGGTATTGCAACTGTAAATGCCGCCATTCAGGCTGTGGAGATGATCCGACAGCACAAACCCGACTGTATCATTTCCTCTGGCTGTGCAGGTGGCAATGGTGATGACATCAACCTGCAGGATGTGGTGGTAAGTTCAGAGCTGACATACCACGATGTGTATTGCGGAAAGGCCATCGACGAAACGACTGTCTTCGGACAGGTGCAGGGCTTGCCTGC
>ONNY01000056.1 GCA_900319305.1 uncultured Prevotella sp. | reverse complement strand
TCCAGATAAAGAACGTGGTCATTAGGTTCAATGCCGAAGATAGCCTCGTTCAGAGTTACCTTTCTTCCGGTCTCCTGACCTTTGATATTTAATACGCTAACTTCCATCTTTACTTATTGATTATTACAGTTGAACCATTGTAACCAGCGCAACTACCCTTGATGAGGATCAGGTTGTGCTCCGGTATTACCTTTAACACTTTGAGGTTCTGAGTTGTCACTCTGTCGCCTCCCATCTGGCCGCCCATACGCATTCCCTTGAACACCTTAGCGGGATAAGAACAAGCACCGATAGAACCGGGCTTACGCAGACGGTCGTCCTGACCGTGTGTGCTCTGGCCTACACCACCGAAACCATGGCGTTTCACGACGCCCTGGAATCCCTTACCTTTTGATGTACCGACAACGTCAACGAACTCTGCACCTTCGAAGATGTCAACCGTGACGGTGTCACCGAGATTCAACTCGGTATCAAACTTGAACTCGGCCAAGTGGGCCTTTGGTGTTGTGTTAGCCTTCTTGAAGATACCCATCATTGCCTTGGTGGTATTCTTCTCCTTCTTCTCTCCGAAGGCGAGCTGATTCTTACCGTCGGCACTGAAAACGGATGTCATTCCGATTTTTCTTCCAATTAATCCTGGCATTTCAGTTTAAAATTTAAATAATAAATGTTTGTATATTTTGTTTCCTTTTAAGTGTCTCTCGCAACGGCGAAGCATACAAACCCACTTAAAAAGGAACTTCAACTGCTTCATATTTGAAGGCTAAGTTGCTCTTTATCAGGGTATTGATAGCTATCGAGCCAGCGCAATACGCACTTTTGCGGGTGCAAAGGTACTAATATTAGGTGAAATACAGCACATTTGCCACCCTAAAAAGTGCAACTTTTAAGATTTTTTATACTTTCAATCCCTTTTCAAGGCTGAATTACCTTGCGTGCAGCCTCCATCATCTCCAATAACTGCGGTGTCGGCTGCTCCACTTCGGCGGCTTTTTCCAGGAAAAGCCGATAATATGCAAGTGCCTGTTCGCGATCCTTCAGGAGATAGCAATAGGCATTGGCTATATTATAATAGGTGGCCACGGAAGAGGGATTATAGGCCAGATGCTCCTTCCAGGCTTCCACCGCTTCCGGATAATGCTGCGTCAGATAATACCCTTCGCCCTGTGAGAGCGTGATGGCCTTCATGATGGTCGTATCAGGACGCAGGAGTTCCTTTGCAAGATTCAGATACCCCAACCCCTCAGGGTAACGCTGGGTATCGACGCACACCACTCCAAGGCGATAGGCACACCCCGCATGTTGCATACCACTGATAAGGAAGGCCAACTGGAGATACTTATAAGCACACTCGAGGCTGTCAAGCTGCGAGTAACACATGCCAGCGGAGTAGAGTGTATTAAAGGTAGAGTCGCCCTGTTCGAGGAGCCGATTGTACAGTTTACCTGCTGCATTGAAGTTGCGATCCATAAACCACGCATCAGCCAGCGCGCGATTCACCATAATATTGGTGGAGTCCCTCTGACAATATTTCATGCCACAGACAATACCTCTTTGTGGTTGGTTGGCTCTGGCAAAGGCAAGTGTCAGACCCGCCACCACCTCACTATCCATGGGATAACGGTAGATCAATTGCTCGGCCCAATACATAAAGGAATCATTGTCGCCTTGTTTTTGATAACTGAACGCAAGTTGACGGAAAGCCTCGTGCGAGAGACTATCCTCAGGTATGTTTTTCAGAAGCTCGGCAGCCTGACGATAGTTGGCACGCTTGTAGTGGCAATCAGCCAACTTCACACGAACATTCTGCCCCTGATCAATCTCATAAGCCCGCTGATAGTTCTGAAGCGCCTCGAAGGTATTGAACGCCTGCATACAACTATCGCCAGCCTGCACATAGATCTGCAAAGAATCAATATCCTCGCCCCTGACGGGAAGAACCGTCAGCAAGGCGAGGGTAATCAACGACAATAGACTTTTCATGTTTAATCCTTCTTGAGAGTGATGAGGATCACACCATCCTTGGCCTTATCGCCATACTTATCGATAGCCTCCTGACCATTCTGCATATAATAGCGCTCGATAGTCTTGGGATTGATCGCATACACCTTCCTACCATCCATAACCTTACCGTCAACGATGAAAAGAGGTTTCGCAATGGTGGTGTCGCCTTTCTCGATATCTATTTCGACGATCGTTCCGTCCTCCCTGCATAAACGATCTACCTCCTCTCCCCCACCATCGAGATTGAAGCTCAAGGGAACGGTATATTTGACGCGGACCACTTTACCATTCTGCTTGCCTGGTATCCAATTCGGCATAGCACTGATGACACGAATGGCCTCGGCATCAAGCAGGGGATCTACGGACTTCACTATTGTGGGCTGTGAGATACTGCCATCTTTCTCCACAACGAATGTCGCGATGACTCGTCCCTGAATGCCAGCCTTTTCAGCTTCTGCAGGGTATTGGACGTTTTCGCCTAAGAACTTAAAGAGTGCTTGGGGACCACCAGGATACTGCGGCATCTCCTCCACGACGTCGAAGACATCTCCTTGAACAGGTTCGTATGTTCCCACAGCAGTAAAGGTTTCACCTGGAATTGTGTCGTATTTCAACGTAGTAGTAAAGGCAGCAGCCGTTTCTGCCTTCTTTTCGGCAATACCCTTCTGCGATTCTTCATAACGCACATCGACTACTTTCTCTGCATTGACGGCCAGCGCAATGCCTACGATGGGCAGGAGAGCAAGGAGTTTCAGCAGACGACTGCGATCGGATTTAGTATGTAACATCATATTGATTCGGTTTTTGAGGGTACTGTGAGAGATACCGTTGGCAAGGGAGTACCCGCCGATGCCCGCGGCTTTTGTGATTAACAGGTATTGATATTGGCGCGCATTGATGCCTTGAGAGAGTACCGCTGCATCGGCTTCATACTCATGGATAGCCCTGAGGTCAGAGCGCAACATCCACATAGCAGGGTTAAACCATTGCAGGGCGGTGAGGGTGTCAACGAAGAGCAGGTCCCACGAGTGGTGAAGACGGATATGTCCCCGTTCATGAGCGAGAATCGCAGCATCATAGGTTTCATAGTCGCTACGGTTCATCACAATATAATGCATCCAACTGAAGGGTGTCAACGATGCGTTACCGGTCACGCAGATCGTAGTACCGTCAGTTTGCGGATACTGTTCGCTATGCCTAATGATCCTGATGATTCTGAATAACGACGAGAGGGTGTGGACGAGCGTTGCCATCATACCTATTATAAATAATATAGGTAAGATGATCTGCCACAGGGGAGTTGCAGGTTCTTCGTTCATCATATCTACCTGAAAACTACCGACCGCCACATGCGCAGCTCGCTGCATGACTACCGTCTCATGAATGGTAATCACACAAAGAGGCAGAACGTAAGAGGCAACCGCCGTCAGCAGCAGCACGATGCGGTTCACGCGGTGGAACGTCTCACGGGCCAGCATCAGACGGTAGAACATATAGAACACCGCCAAAAGCACGGCCACCTTCAGGTCGTATGTCAGAAACTCAATCATTCTGGTTCTCGATTTGGTCTATCAGTTCCTTCAGTTCTTCCACAGAGATCTTCTCTTCCTTGACGAAAGAGGATACAGCCGAGAGGTAGGAGTTATTGAAGTAGTTCTTGATCACACCTGCTATGGAACTACGGCCATATTCCGACTCGGTGACAAGAGGATAATACTGGTAGGTGTTACCAAACTGCTTGTGGTCGAGAAATCCTTCTTTCTCCAATATGCGTACCATCGTGGATAACGTATTGAAATGCGGGCGCGGCTCATCGTAGAACTCCAAGAGTTCTTTGACGAACATGGGGCCATGCTGCCAATACAAATCCATGATCTCTTTTTCTTTATTGGTTAGTTTCTTCATTGTCATTTTGCTTTTAGTGATTCAATCAATTTGCGCGTCATAATCATTACCTGCTGCAAAGTAACTAAAACTTTTCGTTATATACAACTAAATGTATTAGTTGTTAAACTAAATTAATTAGTTCGATAACTATTTAACTTATTTTTAGACCTATGTTACCGATTCCGTTCAGTCGTCCTGCGAATCGGATGTGTTGTAGTAGCGGGTCTCGATGGCCTCGCAACCGTCGAGGAGGCTGCGGTGGATATGCCCCTTGGCCTCGCCGTCAAATGACTTATAGCGCTTGCCGTCGGGTGTATAGTTACACTTGAAACCAGTGATATGGCGGTCGCGACGGAACTCCTTGGGGTTATCCACGCACACGCTCTTCACCGAGATCGACAGTTTGCCCATCTCGCGGAGATCAACCGTATAGCCATTCTGCATATAAAACTTCACTGTGTCGAACAGTTCTCGTAGCACGAGCCTTACATCCGAAGCCTTAGCCGTACAATTTTCTTCGATCATCGCCTCGATGTCTTCCATGGAGACGACGCCGCGTTTCACCGTGTGAGCATAGTATTTACCGTAGTTCTTACTACCCTTAATCCTGTTCTGAAGCAATCTGTAATGTATAGCCATAACCTTTTTTGCCTGCAAAGATAATACATTCTTTTGAAAGAACCAAATGATTAGAAAGTAAATTCAGTGTATTTATTAATCAAATTCAGTGAAATTGCAGACCAAATTCAGTGAATTTGCGATCCAATTACACTGAATTTGGTATTAAGGAGATTATCTGATAAAGAAAAAGCGACATCCCCGATGAACGGGAATGTCGCTCTATCTTGAGAATAAGGATGTTACTATACCTTGATCTCTACCTCAACACCGCTGGGGAGTTCAAGCTTCATCAGGGCATCAACAGTCTTTGCAGTAGAACTGTAGATGTCGATCAGACGCTTGTAGTCTGACAGCTGGAACTGCTCACGAGCCTTCTTGTTAACGAAGGTAGAACGGTTCACGGTGTAGATACGCTTGTGTGTGGGAAGGGGGATAGGACCGCTGATGATAGCACCTGTGGCCTTCACTGCCTTCACAATCTTCTCTGCTGATTTGTCCACAAGTTTGTGGTCGTAGCTCTTCAGCTTAATACGAATTTTCTGACTCATTGCTTAAAATTTTAAATGTTTAATCTTTAATTATAAAGTGGAGGCCGCTAAAGAGTCATTTGCTCAGCGGCACTCCGGATTTGCTTATTATACGAGGTCGGCACGGCCCTTCACCTCCTCCAGCACTGCCTTGGCGATAGAGCTTGAGAGCGGTGCGTGGTGATCGTACTCCATAGAGCTGGTGGCACGACCAGAAGTGATGGTACGCAGAGCGGTTACATAACCGAACATCTCTGACAGGGGCACCTGAGCCTTGACGACACGGGCACCGCTACGAGCCTCTTCCATACCCTCTACCTGACCACGGCGCTTGTTGAGGTCACCAATCACGTCACCCATGTTCTCCTCAGGAGTAACAACCTCGAGTTTCATAATAGGCTCCATCAGCACGGGCTTAGCCTGAGCGCATACAGCCTTGTAAGCCATCTGAGCAGCGATCTCGAATGAGAGCTGGTCAGAGTCAACTGGGTGGAATGAACCATCGACAACGACAACCTTCAGTGAATCCATGGGATAACCACCGAGGATACCGTTCTTCATGGCTGCCTCGAAGCCCTTCTGGATAGAAGGAATGAACTCCTTGGGGATGTTACCACCCTTCACCTCGTTCACGAACTGCAGGCCGCCGTCCTTAGCGATATCCCAATCGTCGTCCACAGGACCAACGTTTACGATGATATCAGCGAACTTACCGCGACCACCAGACTGCTTCTTGTAAACCTCACGGTAGTTCATCACGGTCTTCGTGACTCACGCTTCAGACGGTCGATGATGATGTCGAGGTGGAGCTCACCCATACCTGAGATAATGGTCTGACCACTCTGCTCGTCGGTACGAACGGTGAATGTAGGATCTTCCTCGGCCAGCTTGGCAAGACCGTTGTCGAGTTTGGCAACGTCGGCCTGAGACTTCGGCTCTACGGCGATAGAGATCACCGTGTCGGGGAAGGTCATTGACTCCAGCACGATAGGATGTGCCTCGTCGCAAAGGGTATCACCAGTGCGGATATCCTTGAAGCCTACACCAGCACCGATATCACCGGCGTCGATCGACTCCATGGGGATTTCCTTATTTGAGTTCATCTGGAACAGACGGCTGATACGCTCCTTCTTGCCTGAACGGGGATTGAAGACGTAGCTACCGGCAGTGATCTTACCTGAATAGACACGGAAGAACACCAGACGGCCCATGTACGGATCGGTAGCGATCTTGAAGGCGAGAGCCGATGTGGGCTCGTCCTCAGAAGGCTTACGGTCTTCCTCTTCCTCAGTGTTGGGGTTGGTACCCTTGATCACCTCTACATCCACAGGTGCGGGCAGGAATGCACACACGTAGTCGAGCAGAGGCTGAACGCCCTTGTTCTTATAAGAAGAACCAAGCAGCATCGGGGTGCAGGCCATAGAGATGGTTCCCTTGCGGATAGCTGCGATGATCTCATCCTCAGTGATAGAGTCAGGATCGTCGAAGTA
This sequence comes from uncultured Prevotella sp., assembly GCA_900319305.1. GTDB lineage: Bacteria > Bacteroidota > Bacteroidia > Bacteroidales > Bacteroidaceae > Prevotella. Next base: position 10,444 of record ONNY01000056.1, on the reverse strand, counting down.
CTTCTCCATCAAGGCCTCGTCGTACTCAGCGGCAGCCTCGAGCAGCTTGTTACGCCACTCGTCGCACTCAGCCTGCAGGTCGGCGGGGATCTCCTCCACGTCATACTCAGCACCCATGGTCTCATCGTGCCACAGGATAGCCTTCATCTTGATCAGGTCAACGAGACCCTTGAAGTTCTCCTCAGCACCGATAGGCACCTGAATCACTACGGGGTTAGCGCCCAGGATGTCCTTCATCTGCTGAACAGTCTCGAAGAAGTCAGCACCAGAACGGTCCATCTTGTTCACGTAACCGATACGGGGCACATTGTACTTATCAGCCTGGCGCCATACAGTCTCAGACTGAGGCTGAACACCGTCGGCAGCAGAATAAGTAGCCACGGCTCCGTCGAGCACGCGAAGTGAACGCTCTACCTCAGCGGTAAAGTCCACGTGTCCCGGAGTATCAATCAGATTAATCTTGAAAGTCTTGTTATTCCATGTCCAGTTACAGGTGGTTGCAGCAGAGGTAATAGTGATACCGCGCTCCTGCTCCTGAGCCATCCAGTCCATCGTTGCAGCACCATCATGCACCTCACCAATCTTATGAGTCTTACCCGTGTAGAACAGGATACGCTCAGAAGTGGTTGTCTTACCGGCATCGATGTGAGCCATAATACCGATGTTTCTTGTCAAATGTAAATCGCGATTTGCCATTGCTTGATTATCCTTTAAACTTCTTTACCTTATAAAACCTATCTTAGAATCTGAAGTGAGCAAATGCGCGGTTAGCCTCAGCCATGCGGTGCATATCCTCCTTACGCTTGAAGGCACCACCCTGGTTGTTGAAGGCATCCATAATCTCGGCAGCCAGCTTGTCAGCCATAGACTTACCACTACGCTTGCGAGCGAACGCAATCATATTCTTCATTGATACGCTCTCCTTACGGTCGGGGCGGATCTCTGTAGGAACCTGGAAGGTAGCACCACCGATACGGCGGCTCTTAACCTCCACCTGAGGAGTGATGTTGTCAAGGGCCTGCTTCCAGATCTCAAGGGCAGACTTCTCCTCGTTCTGCATCTTTGCCTTCACTGTCTCCAGTGCATTGTAGAAAATCTCATACGACTTGGTCTTCTTACCATCGTACATCAGATGATTCACAAACTTAGACACTTTGGTGTCGTTGAACACGGGATCCGGCAGGATCACACGCTTCTTGGGTTTTGCTTTTCTCATTTTGTTTTTGAATTAAATTCTGCTTGAGGGCTGTTCTTACTTGTTCTTCAACGTCCTTCGCTTGGACATTTACTCAACCTTATAACATTGTCTCCAGCAAAACGAATTTTTTACTTTTTCTTTTTAATTCGGCCTGACTGACCATCTCCGGTCATTTACTTCTTAGCCTTAGGACGTTTTGCACCGTACTTAGAACGACGCTGTGTGCGGTTTGCTACACCGGCGGTATCAAGTGTACCACGAACGATGTGATAACGTACACCAGGAAGGTCCTTTACACGACCACCGCGAACCAGCACGATTGAGTGCTCCTGCAGGTTGTGTCCCTCTCCGGGGATGTAAGAGTTGACCTCTTTCTGGTTTGTCAGACGAACACGGGCTACCTTACGCATAGCCGAATTAGGCTTCTTCGGGGTTGTTGTATAGACACGTACACAGACACCGCGACGCTGAGGACAGTTGTCCAGCGCGGGTGACTTTGACTTGTCAACAATCACCTTTCTGCCTTTTCTTACCAATTGTGAAATTGTAGGCATAATACTTTAATTTTTAATTTATTATATATGATATTTTGTTTATATTCAGCACTTTACGCATTAAGACGCTCTTCACAAAGGCGTTTCGGGCTGCAAAGGTACAACTATTTTCTGATTCCACCTAATATATAATAAAGAAAAAGTGCCATACCTTGTATATTTAACAAGATATAACACTTTTTGCAAATATTAATCAGTATTCGCTCGCGGGATTACTTCTCATCGAGTACAGTCTCCTCGGCAAAGTCAAGCACATTCTTGCGATTTGCCTGGATACGCTCGTACTCTTCCTTTGAGCCTACCACGATCTTATCGAATTCACGCAGACCGGTACCGGCAGGAATCAGGTGACCGCAGATCACGTTCTCCTTCATACCCTCCAGATAGTCCACCTTACCGCGGATGGCAGCCTCGTTGAGCACCTTCGTCGTCTCCTGGAAGGATGCGGCTGACATGAACGACTTGGTCTGGAGAGCGGCACGGGTGATACCCTGCAGGATCTGAGTAGATGTAGCGGGCACGGCATCACGCACCTGTACCAGACGGAGGTCGCGGCGCTTCAGCATGGAGTTCTCGTCGCGCAACTTACGGGCTGTCACGATCTGGCCCTTCTGCAGGTTCTCAGAGTCACCGGCGTCGGTCACCACCTTCTTACCCCAGATACGGTCGTTCTCTTCAGCGAAGTCGAGCTTATCGACGATCTCCTGCTCCAGGAATGAGGTGTCGCCCGGCTCATTGATCTGAACCTTACGCATCATCTGACGGACGATGATCTCGAAGTGCTTATCGTTGATCTTCACACCCTGCAGACGATACACATCCTGTACCTCGTTCACGATATACTCCTGAACGGCGGTGGGACCCTTGATGGCGAGGATATCGCCCGGGGTGATGACACCATCCGACAGCGGTGTACCGGCACGTACGGCGTCATGCTCCTGTACCAGGATCTGCTTAGACAGCGATACGAGGTAACGGCGCTGCTCACCAGTCTTAGAGGTAACGACGATCTCACGGTTACCACGCTTCACCTTACCCATGGTGACCTCACCGTCGATCTCACTGACGACAGCAGGGTTAGAAGGGTTACGGGCCTCGAAGAGCTCAGTGACACGGGGCAGACCACCGGTGATATCACCACCCTTGGCAGCTGCACGCGGAATCTTCACAAGGGTCTCACCGGTCTTGACGGTCTGGCCGTCCTCGACAATCACGTGACCACCCACAGGGAAGTTATAGGTTCCGATCACCTCACCGTCGGCACCGATGATGTCACAGGTAGGCACCCTTGAACGGTCCTTAGACTCCGTGACGATCTTCTCGGTCAGACCGGTCGTCTCATCAGTCTCAGCACGGAAGGTGACACCCTCGATGACGTCATTGAACTTCAGCGTACCGGCATATTCCGTCACGATCACGGCGTTGAACGGATCCCACTGGGCGATCTTGTCACCCTTGGCCACCTCGTCGCCATTGCGGAAATAGAGCGAAGAACCATAAGGCACGTTCACCGTTGAGAGCACGATCTTCGTGTTAGGATCAACGAAACGGAGTTCACCCAGACGGCTAACCACCATCTCGCAGTCTCGGCCGTCCTCATCGAACGGAACGGTACGAACCTCTTCGAGTTCGATCATCGCGCGATCATATTTAGATACGATACTTGCATTAGCAGCAGCGTTACCAGCCACACCACCGGCGTGGAACGTACGGAGCGTCAGCTGCGTACCCGGCTCACCGATAGCCTGAGCGGCGATCACACCGACAGCCTCACCCTTCTGTACCATACGACGGGTAGCCAGGTTACGGCCGTAACACTTCATGCAGACACCCTTCTTCGACTCACAGGTGAGCACTGAACGGATCTCCACCGTCTCGATGTCGGCCTTCTCAATGGCCTCAGCAACAGACTCGGTGATCTCCTCACCAGCCTCTACGAGCACCTCACCGGTCTTGGGATTCACGACATCATGGACAGACACACGGCCCAGGATACGCTCAGCCAGACTTGAGATCACCTCATCGCCACTCTTCAGGGCAGAGCACTGCAGACCACGCAGGGTACCACAGTCCTCCTCGGTGATGATCACATCGTGAGAGACGTCAACCAGACGACGGGTCAGATAACCGGCATCAGCCGTCTTCATGGCGGTATCAGCCAGACCCTTACGGGCACCGTGGGTAGAGATAAAGTACTCCAGCACTGACATACCCTCCTTGAAGTTCGACAGGATCGGGTTCTCAATCGTACCACGACCCTCGGCACCTGCCTTCTGCGGTTTAGCCATCAGACCACGGATACCAGAGAGCTGCTTGATCTGATCCTTAGAACCACGGGCTCCGGAGTCAAGCATCATGAATACAGCATTGAAGCCCTGGTCGGCCTCGGTCATCTGCTTCAGCAGGACGTTACCGATATCATTGTTCACGTGCGTCCAGGTATCGATCACCTGGTTGTAACGCTCGTTGTCGGTAATGAATCCCATATTATAGTTGTCGGTAATCTGACGTACCTCTTCGTTACCCTTCTTGATCAGTTCAGCCTTCTCCTTCGGGATGATGATATCATCGAGGTTGAACGACAGACCAGCCAGATAAGCCATGCGATAACCGAGGTTCTTGATACCATCGAGGAACTCGCAGGCCTCGGCGAAACCGACATTCTCGATCACGTCGGCGATGATACCACGGAGACTCTTCTTAGAGATGACCTTATTGACATAACCTACTTCGTTCGGGATGATGCCATTGACGATCACACGACCGACAGAGGTCTCCACCATGTGACGCTCGGGCTTGCCATCGACGATATCGTCGACGATCACCTTCACCTGGGCGTGCAGGTCGCACTTACCCTCGTTATGGGCGATGATAGCCTCCTCAGGACCGTAGAAGGTCAGACCCTCACCCTTGGCACCCGGACGGATCTTGGTGATATAGTACAGACCAAGCACCATATCCTGTGAAGGTACGGTGATAGGCGCACCATTGGCAGGGTTCAGGATGTTATGGCTCTGCAGCATCAGCAGCTGTGCCTCCAGGATAGCCTCGTTAGACAGGGGGAGGTGGACAGCCATCTGGTCACCGTCGAAGTCGGCGTTGAACGCTGTACATGCCAACGGGTGCAACTGGATTGCCTTACCCTCGATCAGTTTAGGCTGGAAGGCCTGGATACCCAAACGGTGCAGTGTCGGTGCACGGTTCAACAGCACGGGATGACCCTTCATCACGTTCTCCAGGATATCCCAGATCACCGGCTCACGGCGATCCACGATCTTCTTGGCGCTCTTCACCGTCTTCACGATACCGCGCTCGATGAGTTTGCGGATGATGAACGGCTTATAGAGCTCAGCGGCCATCAGCTTCGGCAGACCGCACTCACCCATCTTCAGCTCTGGACCGACGACGATCACCGAACGGGCAGAGTAGTCAACACGCTTACCGAGCAGGTTCTGACGGAAGCGACCCTGCTTACCCTTCAGAGAGTCGGACAGAGACTTCAGCGGACGGTTAGACTCGCTCTTGACGGCACTTGACTTACGAGAGTTGTCGAACAAAGAGTCAACAGCCTCCTGGAGCATACGCTTCTCGTTACGGAGAATCACCTCAGGTGCCTTGATCTCCATCAGTCTCTTCAGACGGTTGTTACGGATGATCACACGACGATAGAGGTCGTTCAGGTCGGATGTGGCGAAACGGCCACCATCCAGGGGAACCAGCGGACGGAGCTCCGGCGGTGTCACGGGAATGATCTTCATGATCATCCACTCGGGACGGTTGACGCCCTTCTCCACACTCTGGCGGAAAGCCTCAACCACCTGCAGGCGCTTCAATGCCTCGTTCTTACGCTGCATGGAAGAGTCGCTGTTGGCGCGGTCACGCAGTTCATATGACAGAGAGTCGAGGTCGAGACGTACGAGCAGGTCGTAGATAGCCTCAGCACCCATCTTGGCAATGAACTTGTTAGGATCGCTATCGTCAAGATAATCGTTCTCAGGTGAGATCTGATTGTCAACGATCTCTGCATACTCCTCCTCAGAGAGCAGGTCGTAGACGTTTGAACCGATGGCATCGTTACCCTCGGCATCCTTTTTGCCAGCCATTGCACCCGGCTGGATCACGACATAACGCTCGTAATAGATGATGGCATCCAACTTCTTCGTGGGAAGTCCGAGCAGATAGCCGATCTTATTGGGAAGACTACGGAAATACCAGATATGAGCCACGGGGACAACCAACTCGATATGTCCGGCACGCTCACGACGAACCTTCTTCTCTGTCACCTCTACGCCGCAACGGTCGCAGACGATACCCTTATAACGGATGCGCTTGTACTTACCGCAGGCACACTCATAGTCCTTGGTAGGACCGAAGATGCGCTCGCAGAACAGACCGTCACGCTCCGGCTTGTAGGTACGGTAGTTGATGGTTTCAGGTTTGGTAACCTCACCGAAGCTACTCTCGAGGATATCTTCGGGCGAAGCAAGTCCGATGGTAATTTTCGTAAAATTACTCTTTACTTTTGAATCTTTCTTGAAAGCCATATTTTTAACTTCTTAACTTCTTAACTACTTAACTTCTTAACTACCCACTTAATCAAGCGTGATGCTCAGACCAAGACCGCGCAGTTCGTGCAACAGCACATTGAGAGACTCGGGGATACCCGGCGTCGGCATGGGATCACCCTTGACGATAGCCTCGTAAGCCTTTGAACGGCCGACGGTATCATCCGACTTGATCGTCAGGATCTCCTGCAGCACATGGCTGGCACCGAATGCCTCAAGGGCCCAGACCTCCATCTCACCGAAACGCTGTCCACCGAACTGTGCCTTACCACCAAGCGGCTGCTGGGTAATCAAGCTGTACGGACCGATAGAACGGGCGTGCATCTTATCCTCAACCATGTGGCCCAGCTTCAGGAAGTAGGTGATACCTACCGTTGCAGGCTGGTCGAAGCGCTCACCGGTCTCACCGTCATAGAGGTGGGTAGAGCAGAGACGAGGCAGACCTGCCTTGTCGGTCCACTCTGCCAGGTCGTCGAGCTTGGCACCGTCGAAGATCGGGGTAGCAAACTTCACGCCAAGGCGCTTACCGGCAGCACCGAGGATAGCCTCGAAGATCTGACCGAGGTTCATACGAGAAGGCACACCCAGCGGGTTCAGTACCAGGTCAACGGGACGGCCATCCTCGAGGAACGGCATATCCTCCTGGCGCACCACCTTCGACACGATACCCTTGTTACCATGACGTCCGGCGAGCTTATCACCCACACCGATCTTACGCTTCTTGGCCACATAGACCTTAGCCATCTGAAGGATTCCGTTGGGAAGCTCGTCACCAATGGTAATGGCGAACTTACGACGCTTCATCTCGGCATCCAACATCTTATATTTCTTCATGAAGTTGATAATCAGCTTGGCTATCAACTCATTCTTATGCTCATCATTTGTCCAGTTGTTGCTCTGGATATCACCATACTCAAGGTTACGCAGGGCGGTAGCAGTGAACTTGCTGCCCTTGGTGATGATCTCGGCACCAGTGTAGTCCTTCACACCCTGAGAGGTCTTACCCTTCGTCAGCTCCAGGAGCTTGTCGATCAGGATATCGCGCAAGTCATCCACCTTTGCCTCATACTCCTCGTCGATCTTGGCAAGTGTGATCTTATCCTGCTGCTTAGACTTACGGTCCTTGATGGCACGACGGAACATCTTCTTGTCGATGATGACACCCGACAGTGACGGATTGGCCTTCAGTGAAGAGTCCTTCACATCACCAGCCTTGTCACCGAAGATAGCACGGAGCAGTTTCTCCTCAGGAGAAGGATCGCTCTCACCCTTCGGCGAGATCTTACCGATCAGGATATCACCGGGCTCGACACGGGCACCGACACGGATCACACCGTTCTCATCGAGATCCTTCGTAGCCTCCTCACTGACATTGGGGATATCAGCGGTGAACTCCTCGACGCCACGCTTTGTCTCACGGACATCCAGTGAGTACTCGTCCACATGAACTGAGGTCAGGATATCCTCACGGACGATGCGCTCGTTAAGCACGATAGCATCCTCATAGTTGTAACCCTTCCAAGGCATATAAGCCACGAGCAGGTTACGACCCAGAGCCAACTCACCGTTCTCGGTGGCATAACCCTCTGTCAGGATATCACCCTTCTTCACACGCTGGCCCTTCTCACAGATAGGACGCAGGTCGATGGTCATATTCTGGTTCGTACGACGGAACTTCGCGATACGATACTCCTTCAGAGCAGGCTCGAAGCTGACGAACTCCTCGTCCTCGGTACGGTCGTAGAGGATACGGATGGTCGTAGAATCAACATACTCCACAACACCCTCGCCCTCAGCGGTCACCATCGTACGGGAATCCTCACATACCTGCTTCTCGATACCGGTTCCAACGATAGGAGCCTCGTTGACGCATCATGTTAGATCCCATCAGTGCACGGTGAGCATCATCATGCTCCAGGAAGGGGATCAGAGAAGCGGCGATAGAAGCAATCTGCTGCGGAGACACGTCCATCAGATCCACATCCGTAGGCGGCACCACGGGGAAGTCGGCATCCTGACGACACTTCACGACCTCACGGATGAAGGTACCGTCGTCGTTCAGCGGTGCATTACCCTGACCGATGATATGCTCTGCCTCTTCCTCGGCTGTCAGATAGACGATATCGTCATTGCTGAGGTTGGCAACACCGTTCTCCACCTTACGGTACGGTGTCTCAATGAAGCCGAGCTCATTGATCTTTGCATACACACAGAGCGAAGAAATCAGACCGATGTTCGGACCTTCAGGGCTCTCGATAGGACACAGACGACCATAGTGTGTATAGTGTACGTCACGTACCTCGAAGCCGGCGCGCTCACGAGACAGACCGCCAGGACCCAGGGCAGAGAGACGACGCTTGTGGGTCACCTCAGCCAACGGGTTAGTCTGATCCATGAACTGTGACAGCGGGTTGGTTCCGAAGAACGAGTTGATGACGCTTGAGATTGTCTTGGCATTAATCAGGTCTGTCGGTGTGAACACCTCGTTGTCACGTACGTTCATACGCTCACGGATGGTGCGGCTCATACGGGCCAGACCGATAGAGAACTGGTTTGACAGCTGCTCACCGACGGTACGTACACGACGGTTTGACAGGTGGTCGATATCATCGACGGCTGCCTTTGAGTTCACCAACTGGATCAGGTACTTGATAATCTCAATGATATCCTCCTTAGTCAGGACGCGGACATCCATATCGGTATCAAGACCGAGTTTTTTATTAATACGGTAACGGCCTACATCACCCAGGTCGTAACGCTTGTCAGAGAAGAACAGGTTCTGGATCACCTCACGTGCACTTGCATCATCGGCAGGATCGGCATTACGCAACTGACGATAGATGTAAAGCACAGCCTCCTTCTCAGAGTTAGACGGGTCTTTAGCCAGTGTATTGAAGATGATAGAGAAGTCCTGAGCCAACGACTCGTTCTTGTGGACGAGAATCGTCTGGGCACCGCTCTCCAGGATTTCCATCATATTATCATCGGTGATCTCCGTCTCGCGTTCCATGATCACCTCATTACGCTCGATAGAGACAACCTCACCGGTATCCTCATCTACGAAGTCCTCGTTCCAGCTCTTCAGCACACGGGCAGCAAGTTTGCAACCCACGTACTTCTTGAGGTTGGTCTTGTTGACCTTCACCTCCTCAGCCAGATCAAAGATCTGCAGGATCTCCTTATCCGTCTCGAAGCCGATGGCACGGAGCAGGGTTGTAACAGGCAACTTCTTCTTACGGTCGATGTAAGCATACATCACGTTGTTGATGTCTGTCGCAAACTCAATCCATGAGCCCTTGAACGGAATGATACGTGCCGAATAGAGCAGCGTTCCGTTGGCGTGTACACTCTGTCCGAAGAACACACCAGGAGAACGGTGAAGCTGTGAAACGACCACGCGCTCGGCTCCATTGATAACGAAAGTACCATTGGCGGTCATATAGGGGATCGGGCCCAGGAACACATCCTGGATCACCGTTCCGAAATCTTCATGATCCGGATCAGTACAATACAGTTTCAGCTTAGCCTTCAGGGGTACGCTATAAGTCAGACCACGCTCCAGACACTCGTCAATGGTGTAACGGGGCGGGTCGATGTAGTAGTCCAGGAACTCAAGAACGAAGTTATTACGTGTGTCGGTGATAGGGAAGTTCTCTGAGAACACCTTATACAAACCGTCATTCTTGCGTTCCTCAGGCGGAGTGTCCAACTGCAGGAAGTCCTTGAATGACTTTAATTGCACATCAAGGAAATCCGGAAACGGCATCGGATTCTTGACGCTGCCAAAGTTTACTCTGTTATCGATTATTTTTGAAGCCATATGAATGAATTAATTGTATAAAGACAGAAAATGGTCGGGAACCCTCGACTGGAGAGTCCCCAACCACAATCAGTATTGTTGTGCGAATTACTTCAGCTCAACCTCAGCACCTGCAGCCTCGATGGTCTTCTTCAGGTTCTCAGCCTCTTCCTTAGACAGGCCCTCCTTTACAGTAGCGGGAGCACCATCAACCAGATCCTTAGCCTCCTTCAGACCAAGACCACAAGCCTCCTTAACGGCCTTTACAACCTGGAGCTTAGCAGCACCTGCAGACTTCAGAACTACGTCGAATGAAGTCTTCTCTTCA
>ONNY01000085.1 GCA_900319305.1 uncultured Prevotella sp. | reverse complement strand
GAAGCGTACCAAGCGTATTGCTTCAATCCGTGTCAACGACAATATGCTCGGCCGCGTCATCAACCCGCTGGGACAGGCTATCGACGGCAAGGGAGACATCGATCTGAGCGACGCATTCGAGATGCCGCTGGATCGTAAGGCTCCTGGTGTGATCTACCGTCAGCCCGTGAAGGAGCCGCTGCAGACAGGTCTGAAGGCCATCGACTCGATGATTCCTATCGGCCGTGGACAGCGTGAGCTCATCATCGGTGACCGTCAGACGGGTAAGACAGCCATTGCTGTGGATACCATCATCAATCAGAAGAGTTTCTATGAGGCAGGTAAGCCTGTCTATTGTATCTATGTAGCCATCGGTCAGAAGGCATCTACCGTTGCAGCCCTTGTTTCTACACTGCAGGAGCATGGCGCTATGCCTTACACCATCATCGTATCTGCTACGGCTGCTGATCCTGCTGCCATGCAGTATTATGCTCCGTTTGCAGGTGCTGCCATCGGTGAGTATTTCCGCGATCGTGGTCTGCCTGCACTTGTGGTCTATGACGACCTCTCCAAGCAGGCTGTGGCCTACCGTGAGGTATCACTGATCCTGCGTCGTCCTTCAGGACGTGAGGCTTATCCCGGTGATGTGTTCTATCTCCACTCTCGTCTGTTGGAGCGTGCAGCCAAGATGAACGAGCAGCAGGAAGTAGCTGAGCAGATGAACGACCTGCCCGAGTGCATGAAGGGTCATGTGAAGGGTGGTGGTTCTTTGACCGCTCTGCCTATCATCGAGACACAGGCTGGTGACGTATCCGCTTACATCCCGACGAATGTGATCTCTATTACCGATGGTCAGATCTTCTTGGAGAGCAACCTCTTCAACCAGGGTCAGCGTCCTGCCATCAACGTGGGTATCTCTGTATCCCGTGTGGGTGGTTCAGCACAGATCAAGTCTATGAAGAAAGTGGCTGGTACACTGAAGATCGACCAGGCACAGTATCGTGAGCTCGAGGCCTTCTCAAAGTTCTCAAGTGATATGGATCCTGTGACGGCGATGACACTGGATCGTGGACGTAAGAACAACCAGTTGTTGATTCAGCCGCAGTACAGCCCGATGCCTGTAGGTGAGCAGATTGCCATCCTCTATTGTGGTGTACACGGATTGATGCGCGACGTGCCCATCAATAAGGTGCGTGAGTGCCAGACATCGTTCCTCGACAAGTTGCGTTCTTCTAATCCCGATAGCCTATGCCCAGCCTGAAAGAAGTTAAAGGCCGCATAGCCTCAGTCAACTCCACGCGAAAGATCACGTCGGCTATGAAGATGGTGGCCTCCAGTAAACTCCATCACGCACAGGTGGCAATTCAGAATATGCTGCCTTACGAGACGATGCTGGAGCACATCCTCAAGTCGTTCCTCGCAGCCGAGGCAGAGGCACATACCATCTACGATCAGGTGCGCCCTGTAAAAAGGGTAGCCCTTGTCGTCTTCACGTCGAACTCTTCTCTTTGTGGTGGTTTCAACGCTAACACCATCAAACTGATGCTGAATGCCGTTGATAAATACGCTGAAGAGATTGGGCGCGAGAATGTCGAGATCTATCCCATAGGCCGGAAGGTCCATGAGAAAGCCAAGAAGATGGGGCTGAACGTGCAGGGCGAGTTTTCTGCATTAGCCGACAAACCCAATGCCAACAAATGCATTGAGATCGCGATGGAACTGGGTGAGAAGTTTTATGAGGGTAAAATCGATAAGGTAGAACTGATCTATCATCACTTTAAGAGTGCAGGATCACAGATTCTTACCCGTAAGACCTTCCTTCCCATCGATATCGAGTCGGAGTTGAATGCCGATCATGAGCGTGACCTGTCGAGCGTCATTGCTACGAAGGAATCGCAGGAGTATCTGAAGAAGCGTGGTGAGCGCCAGTTGGATAAAGAGAAAGAGAACGTGAAGCCGCTCAACGATAACTTCATCGTGGAGCCCGACATGAACACAGTGCTCACACAACTGCTTCCGAAGTATGCACACCTGCTGCTCTACACGGCTCTGCTCGACAACAATGCCTCTGAGCACGCAGCCCGTATGGTTGCCATGCAGACAGCCACCGATAATGCCGATGAGCTACTGCGTGAACTCAACTTGCAGTACAACAAGGGACGTCAGCAGGCTATCACCAACGAACTGCTTGATATCGCTGGTGGTTCCAGTCAGTAACTGATGCCTCACGACTGTATCCTGTAAGAAAAAGGCCCGAACGTTTGGTAGTTCGGGCTTTTTTATTTACCTTTGTCCCCAGTTTCTAAATCAAAATCTATGAAGATAGGAGACAAAGTAAGATTTTTAAGTGAAGTCGGTGGCGGAAAAGTTGCCGGATTCCAAGGAAAGAATATCGTACTCGTTGAAGACGAAGACGGCTTCCAGGTGCCCATGCGCCTCACGGAAGTAGTCGTTGTAGGCGACGAGAACTATGATACCCGTCATGTGGTCGAAGCCAAGGCCACCTCAGTGAAGGCCGCTTTGGCTGCTGATGATGAAGAGCAGGAAACAGAGCCTGCCGATAAGCCCATCACCTTCAAGGCAAAACCCGAGGAGCGCAAAGGGGGCGACAAACTGAGTGCCTTCCTGGCATTCGTACCGATGAATGTGAAGGAACTGATGGAGACACGTTTCGAGACCTATCTGGTCAACGACTCCAACTATTATCTGCGTTATACCTATCTCACTGCCGAAGGTACAGCCTGGCAGGTTCGGGCAGAAGGTGAGATAGAACCTAACACGAAAGAGTTTATCGAAGAGTTCGGGCGCGAGGATCTTAACCAGTTCGAGCACTGCTGCATCCAGTTTATTGCCTACAAGCGCGACAAGCATTTCCTGCTGAAGTCGCCCGTCAACGCTGATGTGCGCATGGATCCCGTGAAGTTCTATAAACTTCATGCCTTCCGTGAGAACCCCTTCTTCGAGCAGCCTGCGCTCATCTACACACTCATTGAAAACGACATCCAAAAAGTAAAGTTATGAAATACGGATTTGTAAAAGTGGCCGCTGCCGTTCCCGCCGTGAAGGTGGCTGATGTGGATTACAACGTCCAGCAGATAGAGAGTATCATCGCCCAGGCCGAAGGTCGTGGGGTGGAGGTGATCGTCTTCCCTGAACTCTGTATCACGGGATACACGTGCCAGGATCTCTTCAAGGAGCAACTCCTGCTGGATCGTGCCGAGGGCGCCGTCATCACACTGCTTGATTTCACACGTAAACTCGATATCATCTCGATCATAGGTCTGCCTGTGATCATCAATGGCCTGTTGTATAACTGTGCCGCTGTGATCCAGAGTGGACAGTTGTTGGGTATCATCCCCAAGACCTATCTGCCCAACTATGCCGAGTTCTACGAGAAACGTTGGTTTGCCTCTGCCCAGGATCTGAATCCTACGGCCTTCTTCTTTGCAGGCAGCAGTCTCACCGTGAGTGCAGAGCCCAAACTCTTCGTCACCAGCAGTGGTGTGAAGTTCGGTGTGGAGATTTGCGAGGATGTGTGGGCACCGATTCCACCTAGCAATAATCTCGCCCTCTCTGGTGCAGATATCATCTTCAACCTCTCTGCCAGCAACGAACTGATTGGTAAGCATGCTTATCTCAAGTCGCTGCTTGCCCAGCAGAGTGCCCGCACCATCAGCGGTTATGTCTATGCCAGCAGCGGTTTCGGTGAATCCACACAGGATCTCGTCTATGGCGGAAATGCGATGATCTTTGAGAACGGCCATCTGCTGATAGAGGGCGACCGTTTCAGCATCCAGCCTCAGATTAAGACTTGTCAGATCGATATCGAGAAACTGCGTGTAGAGCGTCGTCAGAACACCACGTTCATCAACGCCCAGCGTCATTCGCATGCTTTGGAGATTCCCTGCAAACCGACACAGGTGCATGACTTCTCACTCGAGCGTGAGATCGATCCCCATCCGTTTATCCCCAAGAACGAGGATATGCAGACAGCCTGCGAGGAGATCCTGAATATCCAGGTGGCAGGTCTCGCCAAACGACTCTATCATATCAATGCCCAGAAGGCCGTGATCGGTATCAGTGGCGGACTTGACTCCACGTTGGCTTTGCTCGTCACCGTGAAGGCTTTCGACAAACTCGACCTCGACCGTAAGGGAATCATCGGTATTACGATGCCAGGTTTCGGTACTACCGACCGCACCCACAACAATGCCGTCAAACTCATGAAGACCTTAGGCATCACCATCCGTGAGATCAATATCGCCAAGGCGGTCACACAGCATTTCGAGGATATCGGTCAGGATAAGGATGTGCATGACATCACCTATGAGAACTCACAGGCTCGCGAGCGTACGCAGATCCTGATGGACGTTGCCAACAAGGAGAATGCGATCGTTATCGGCACAGGCGACCTCTCCGAACTCGCTTTGGGATGGGCCACCTATAATGGAGATCACATGTCGATGTATGGTGTCAATGCCGGTGTGCCCAAGACGCTCATCCGTTACCTCGTTACCTATGTCTCTGGCGAGATGGCTACGGAGACGCTGCTCGACATTGTGGATACCCCGATCTCTCCGGAACTCATTCCTGCCGACGAACTGGGAAATATCAAGCAGAAGACCGAAGACCTCGTGGGTCCATACGAACTTCACGACTTCTTCATCTATTACTTCCTGCGCTACGGTTTCAGTCCGAGGAAGATCTTCATGTTGGCACAGAAAGCCTTTGCTGACACCTACGATGATGCCACCATCAAGAAATGGCTTACCACGTTCTGTCGCCGTTTCTTCAATCAGCAGTTCAAACGTTCTTGTCTGCCTGATGGACCGAAGGTGGGTAGCGTGAGTCTCTCGCCCCGTGGCGATTGGCGTATGCCAAGCGATGCCTCCAGCGCCCTGTGGCTTAAGGAGTGTGAGAGCTTGTAAAGGTAAAAAGGTAAAAGGGTAAAAAGGTAAAAGGGTAAAAAGAAATGAGTTAGCTAAATGCTAACTCATTATCTTTTAATGTAATATGTATCACGGAGCCTAACGGCAAGTCCCCATTTACGATGATATCACTGATGCCGTCCTCGATATAATTTTGGATGGCTCTCTTCAACGGACGGGCACCGAACTGCACATCATAGCCCTTTGTCGCCACAAATTCCTTGGCATCCTCAGCCAGATTGATCTTATAGCCGATCTGTTCAATGCGCTTATAGAGACCCTTCAGTTCGATATCGATGATCTTCTTGATGGCATCGAGGTCGAGTTGGTCGAAGGTGATGATCTCATCCAGACGGTTCAGGAACTCTGGTGAGAACTGCTTCGACAGCGCCTTCTGCACGATACTACGTGCATGTTCCTTATCCTTCTCGTCCAGCATCAGGCCTGTACTGCCAGCAGCACTGAAACCTACACCGCGACCGAAGTCCTTCAACTGGCGTGTACCAGCATTTGAGGTCATGATGATCACCGTATTGCGGAAGTCCACAAAGCGTCCGTTACCATCCGTCAGACGACCCTCGTCCAATACCTGCAACAAGAGGTTGAACACATTGCCGTGTGCTTTCTCAATTTCATCGAGCAGCACAATCGAGTAGGGATGACGGCGCACGCGCTCTGTCAACTGTCCACCTTCCTCATAGCCCACATAGCCCGGAGGCGCACCGATCAGTCTCGACGTATTGAAACTCTCCGTATATTCGCTCATGTCGATACGGATCAGGGCATCAGGACTGCCAAACATAAACTCAGCCAGTTTCTTGGCGAGATAGGTCTTACCCACACCCGTAGGTCCGAGGAACATAAACACACCGATGGGGTGGTTGGGATCCTTCAGACCCACACGGTTCCTTTGGATGGCCTTCACCATTTTGTCGATGGCCTTATCCTGAGCAATCACGGCGTTCTTCAGTTCCTGAGCCATACCCTTCAAGCGGATACCCTCCTGTTCAGCCATCCGCTGTGCAGGTACACCCGTCATCATCGATACGACCTCAGCCACCTGTTCGGCATCTACGACCTGACGTTCCTCGTCTTCGCCCTTGCTCCAGCGCTCGTTCATCGCCTGCAGTTCAGCCTCCAACTGCGTCTGTCTGTCACGATAGCCTGCAGCCAGTTCGAAGTTCTGGTTCTTCACAGCCAACTGCTTTTTCTCCTTCACATTGGCAATCTCCTTCTCCTTCTCGGCAATCTCAGGCGGCACCTGAGAATTAGAAAGATGTACGCGTGAGCCCGTTTCGTCCAAGGCGTCGATGGCCTTATCCGGCATGAAACGGTCTGTCACATAGCGGTCTGTCAATTTGACACACGCCAACAGTGCCTCGTCGGTATAAGTCACGTGGTGATGATACTCATAGCGGTCCTTGATGTTCTTCAGGATCTGCAGCGTCTCCTCATTCGTGGTCGGCTCCACCAGCACCTTCTGGAATCGGCGCTCCAAGGCACCGTCCTTCTCGATGGAGTTACGATACTCGTCGAGCGTGGTGGCACCGATACACTGGATCGTACCCCTTGCCAACGCAGGTTTCATGATGTTTGCAGCATCCATCGAACCAGGCGTGGAACCCGCACCGATGATCGTATGAATCTCGTCGATAAACACGATCACATCCGGATTGGCCTCCAGTTCCTTCATCAGGGCTTTAAGGCGTTCCTCAAACTGTCCGCGATACTTCGTGCCAGCCACCACACCCGTCATGTCGAGTGTATAGATACGCTTGCCGAAAAGCATCGGACTCGTATGGTGGGCGTTGATCAACTGTGCCAGTCCTTCCACGATGGCACTCTTTCCCACACCAGGCTCACCTATTAAGATAGGATTATTCTTCTTTCTGCGACCCAGGATCTCGATGATACGCTGGATCTCCTTCTCACGACCCACACAGGGATCGAGTTTTCCTTCTGCGGCTGCTGCTGTCAGATCCGTACCAAACGTATCCAGCACGGGCGTCTTCGAGGCAGGTTTCTTCTGCGCCGTCGTGGCAGAAGCGCCTTTGTTGGCTGACCCTGCATTAGCAGACATCGTGTCATCGAATTCGTCCTCGTCTTCATCCGACAGGCCGATACCGTTAGTGACACCGTTTTCCTTCTTGGGGGCAAACAGCATCGCCATTGCGTCTTCGTAATTCATGTTATTCAGTTCTAATACTTGTTTGGCACCATTGTTCACTGCATCATGCAGAATGGCGAGCAACAGGTGCTGTTCATCTACTTTAGTTGTGCGCTGGATACGTGCCTCCAGCACGGCAAGTTTCAGAATATTACTGGCTTTCTCGTTCAGCACGAGGTCTGTGGTGTGAATAGGTTCACCGATCTCGTCCTCTCTCACGCGCTGTTCCAGTTCTGTCTTGACAGACTGCAGATTCAGGTTCAGACGGTGAAACAGATCTATCACTGGTCCGTCATTACTCCTGAGGATACCCAACAGCAGGTGTTCTGGTCCGACAGAGCGACTGGCCAGTCTAGCGGCTTCTTCACGTGAAAAAGCCAGTATTTCCGATACTTTTGGCGAAAATTGACTCGTCATAAAATACTAATTCCTTTCTTTCACTTTGCAAATATACGAATAATTT
>ONNY01000004.1 GCA_900319305.1 uncultured Prevotella sp. | reverse complement strand
TCGTGAGGGTGCCGGATGGGCACTCACCGAGAAGCGTACCTATCAGGATCAGGGCTATCAGGACCGACTCGACGCCTCCACCATCTATCATCTGTTGGAGGACGAGATCATCCCGCTCTATTTCAACAAGGACAAGAAGACTGGTGTCTCGAAGGGCTGGTGTAAGGTAATCAAGAATTCTATTGCCCAGATCGCACCGCACTATACGATGAAGCGTCAACTCGACGACTACTATTCCAAGTTCTATGAGAAGGAGGCCAAGCGCTTCAAGGAACTCTCCAAGAACGACAACCGTCTGGCGAAGGATATCGCCCACTGGAAGGAGGCGGTGGCAGAGCGCTGGGATGCCATCAGCGTGGTATCTGCCGAGTGGGACTTCCCGACCACAGGCGGTATGACTGGTCAGAAGTATCATTTGAAGTATGTCATCAACGAGCAGGGTCTTGACGACGCCATCGGTCTGGAAGTGGTGAACATCTTTACCGACAAGAACGGTGAGGATCGGGTGGCCTTTGTGGCACCCCTGAAGGTGACGGGGCACGAGGGCAACAACTATACCTTCGAGGCCACGGTGGAGCCAAAGGAGTTCGGTGAGTACAGGAGTGCCGTCCGTATGTATCCGAAGAACAAGAACCTGCCACACCGTCAGGACTTCTGTTATACGAAGTGGCTCGACCTTCCAGAATGATGAAAAAAATAGGTATAATTGTTTTATTTTCCTAAAAATAATGTAATTTTGCCCCCAAATAGTAAATTATAACAATAACATAAAAAGTTCTAAAATGAAAAAGAAGAATGTTTTGACATGGGCTGTGGCCTTGACCACAGTGACTGTCGGGCTGGTTTCTTGCGGCCTTGACATGCCGAAAGAGACACAATCGTCATTCGAGACAATGACAGTGGAGAAATCAGACATTGAACTTCCTTATAAGTTCAGTGCGAAGATGAAAGGTCAGAACGACGTGACGGTAACGCCACAAGTGAGCGGACAGCTGATGAAGATTTGCGTGACGGAGGGTCAGCAAGTAAAGAAGGGGCAGACGCTCTTTATCATCGACCAGCGCAATGCCCAGCTGGAGCTGGAGGCTGCACAGGCCAACCTGCAGGCTGCTCTGGCTCAAGAGAACTCTGCCAAGCTGGAGTTCGAGTCGAACAAGAACCTCTTTGACAAGAAGATCGTGAGCAGCTACATGCTGAACAACTCTGAGAACGCCTACAAGCAGGCTCAGGCAGCGGTGGCTCAGGCCAGGTCTGCAGTCAACCGTGCCAAAGTGAACCTCGGCTTCTGCACCATCACGGCTTCCGTATCAGGTGTTATCGGCGAGATTCCCGTGCGTGCCGGTGATCAGGTATCGCCTGCCACACAGCTGACCATCCTGAGCGGCAACACATCGATGTATGCCGAGATCTCTGTAACTGAAGCCATCATCGAGTCGATGGTGAAGGAAGGTGTGAAAGCCACCGATTTAGAGAAACATCTTGCCAAATTGCCCGATGCCACATTTGTCATGAAGAGCGGTACAGAGTATCCTATTAAAGGTCGCGTAGCCAGCCTGACGGGTGTGGTTAATTCTGCCACTGGTTCGCTGACTGCTAAGGTATCGTTCCCCAACCCTTCAGGTCATCTCTACTCCGGCATCCAGGGTACGGTCGTCATGAACTTCGCTGAGAAGGGCGTGATTATCGTTCCCCAGAACGCTGTGGTACGTCTTCAGGACAAGTCACAGGTTTATATTGTCAAGGCCGACAGTACTGCCAGTGCTACCGACGTGACAGTAGAAGATACCGGTAATGGTAAGGACTTCATTGTGAAAAGCGGTTTGAATCCTGGTGACAAGATCGTGACCCTTGGTGCAAACAACGTGACAGAGGGACAGAAAGTCCTCTTCCCCGAGGAAGTGAAAAGTGAAAAATAATCAGTGAAAAATATGCTTCCGCATGAAGAACAATATATTTATCAATAAATATGTGATGGCATGTGCCATCTCGATTGTCATCGCACTGGTGGGCTACATCTCAATGAGCACACTGCCTGTTGAGCAATACCCTGACATCGCGCCGCCTACGGTGCAGGTATCTACCAGCTATACAGGTGCTGACGAGAACACTGTGATGAAGTCGGTGATCCAGCCGCTCGAAGAGAATATCAATGGTGTGAACGACATGACCTACATGACCTCAAAGGCTTCGTCAAACGGTGATGTAGAGATCAATGTATATTTCAAACAGGGCTCTGACCCCGACATGGCGACGGTGAACGTGCAGAACCGTGTCACCCGCGCTCAGTCCCTGTTGCCTGCCGAAGTGAACAAGGTAGGTGTGAAGGTAGAGAAACGCCAGAACAACATCCTGCAGATCTTCGCCGTGAGGAGTGCTGACGGCAAGTACGACGAGGACTTCGTTTCAAACTATGTCGATATCAACATCACACCTCGCCTGATGCGTATCAACGGTGTGGGTAACGTGCAAGGTCTGGGTAACACCTATGCCCTGCGCATCTGGCTGAAGCCCGACGTGATGGCTCAATACGGTCTGACTCCCAATGACGTCTTTAACGCCATCGGTGGACAGAGCTTCGTATCGGCTGTAGGTACACTGGGGTACGCTGAAGACTGTCGAGGAGTTCAACGACATCGTGCTGCGCACCAGTGGTGGCGGCATACTGCACCTCGACGACGTGGCAGAAGTGCAGATTGGTGCCATGAGCTACAACTTCACCTCGAATATCCAGGACCGCCCTGGTGCGCTCTTCCTGGTATTCGCTGCACCAGGTGCCAACGCCACCCAGGTGAATGCGAGCATCAAGAAAACATTTGAGGAGGCAAAGAAGACAATGCCTGCAGGACTGGAGTTCGTGACCATGATGACCAGTGATGACTTTCTGTTCGCTGCTATCCATAACGTGGTCGAGACGCTGGTCATCGCCATCATCCTTGTGATTCTCGTGGTGTTCTTCTTCCTGCAGAACATCAAGGCCACCATTATTCCCTCTATCTCAATCATTGTATCGCTGTTGGGTACTTTTGCTGTCGTATCAATGGCAGGCTTCTCGCTCAACATCCTGACGCTGTTTGCCCTCGTGCTGGCTATCGGTACGGTGGTGGATGATGCCATCGTGGTGGTAGAGGCTGTTATGGCGAAGATGGAGAATGGTATCAGCGATGCCCGCGAAGCCACCCGCCAAGCCATGAGCGAGGTGTCGGTAGCTGTGGTTTCGTGTACCTTAGTATTTATGGCCGTGTTCATCCCCGTGACATTCATGCCGGGTACATCAGGTACGTTCTTTACCCAGTTTGGTGTGACCATTGCCTCTTCTGTCGGTCTGTCATGCGTATCTGCTCTGACACTGTGTCCCGCACTCTGCGCCATTATGATGCGCGCTACGGAAGGCAAGAAGGAGGGCAAGGGTCTGACCTACTACACGAAGAAAGCCTACGAGACCAGCTATAACGCCATCTATAACAAGTATAGCAAGAGCGTACAGAAGTTCATCAAGCGCCCCATCTTGGCATGGAGCCTGCTGGCACTGACTGCTGTGCTGCTCGTGTTCTTCATGAAGAGCCTGCCTTCGGGTCTGGTACCACAGGAAGACCAGGGTGTGTTCCTGGTTGAGGTACGTGCCCCTGAGGGTACCACCCTGAAACAGACCCGTGAGATGTTGAGGAAGGTAGAGGATAAAGTGAAGAAGATTCCTGAGTTGGAGAGTTTCTCCTTAACCTGCGGCTACGGTATGTTGTCGGGTGCCGGTTCTAACTACGCCACGATGGTTGTGCGTCTGAAGAACTGGGAGGAGCGTCCAGGCATGAACCACCTGATCGACCTTGTCATCGGCCGTTTCTACTATGACTGTATGGACATCAAGAATTTGCAGGTGCTACCTTTCCAGATGCCTCAGATTCCCGGCTATGGTACGAGTAATGACATCACTCTGATTGTCGAGGATCCCACTGACGGCAACCTGTCGGAATTTGCCAAACAGACAGAGAAGTTCCTTGCCAAGTTGTCTGAGCGACCAGAGGTGTCCTCTGCCACATCAACCTACTCAGAGCGTTTCCCGAAGTATCAGGTCGATGTCGATGCAGCCCAGTGCGATCGTGCTGGTGTGTCACCAGCTGACGTACTCAACACGCTCGGCGCTTTCTGCGGTGGTGCCTACATCGGTAACTTCAACCAGTTTGGTAAGGTTTACCGCATCATGGCTTCAGCCTCGCCCGAATACCGTCTTGACCCACAGGCGCTGCACAACATCTTCGTGCAGGTGAAGGGTGGTAAGATGGCGCCCATCTCTGAGTTCGTGTCGCTGAAGGAGATTGTCGGCCCTGCCAACATCGAGCACTTCAACCTGCTCCAGAGCATCAGCTGCTACGTGACTCCTGGTAGCGGCTACACCGAGGGTGATGCCCACAGGGTCATTGCCGAGGTGTTCAAGGAGGTGATGCCCTCTACTGCCACCTACGAGTACAGTGGTATGTCTCGTGAGTTGGAAGAGGCCGCAGGCTCTAATGCCACCTCCCTTATCTACGTGATCTGTGCCATTCTGATCTACCTCATCCTTGGATCACTCTACAACTCGTGGTTTACACCGTTGGCAGTATTGTTCAGTGTACCTTTCGGACTGATGGGTGCCTTTGTATTTGCCTACTTCGGTAATATGCTGGGGTTGCCTGGTATGGACAACAATATCTACCTCCAGACGGGTGTGATCATGCTGATTGGTCTGTTGGCAAAGACAGCTATCCTGATTACCGAGTTCGCCACCGAGCGCCGTGCGCAGGGTATGACCATCGTTGAAGCAGCCTTCGAGGCTTGTAAGGAGCGTCTGCGTCCGATCCTGATGACGGTAGCCACGATGATTATCGGTATGATTCCTCTCGTCATCGAGGGTGGTGCTGGTGCTAATGGTAACCGTGCCCTCGCCCTTGGTGTCATCGGCGGTATGAGCGTCGGTACCGTTGCCCTGCTCTTCGTCGTACCAGCCTTCTTCATCGTGTTCCAGAATCTGCATGAACGATTCCAGGGGAAAGCTGAAGTAAAAAGTGTTGAAGTAAAAACAGAGGAATAAATCATGAAAAGACTAAGCAATATCATTGTAGCTGCAGCCGTGAGCTTCCTGCTCACGGGCTGCGGTATCTATAACAAATATGAGCAGAAGGTACAGGCGCCAGCCGATGCCTTCGGCACCAGTCAGGATATCGAGCGTGCCAGCGGCGATACGTCGATTGCCCAGATGTCGTGGCGCGAGTTCTTCACCGATCCGCAGCTCCAGCAGCTCATCGAACAGGTATTGGCTAATAACACCGACCTCAACTCTGCCCGTATAGCCGTGGAGAAGAGTCAGGCAGCGCTGACAGCTGCCAAGCTGGCCTACCTGCCCGCACTCAGTTTCTCACCGCAGGGAGCACTCTCCAGTTTCGACCATAGTAAGGCCGTGAAGACCTACGACCTGCCGTTACAGTTGTCGATGGATATCGATGTGTTCGGTTCTATCACCAACAAGAAGCGTGCCGCCAAGGCTGTGCTCCTTCAGGCTCAGATGCAGCAGGATGTCGTCCGTGCTAACCTCATTTCGGTTACTGCCCAACAATACTTCCTGCTACAAGTACTCGACCGCCAGTTGGACATTCTCACACAGACCGACAGTCTGTGGAACGAGTCACTTGAGACCGAGCAGGCACTTTGGGAAAACGGTAAGGCCTACAGCACTGCTGTCAACCAGATGGAGGCATCGTATCTGGACGTGAAGACGCAGATTGTCAATACCCGCCGTCATATCCTCGCTGTCGAGAATGCCATCTGTAAGTTGCTGGCTGCCACCCCTCAGCATATCAGTCGTGCGAAATGGGGCAACTCACCCCTGCATCATGCCGAGGCACTGGGTGAGGCCGAACAGCGCATGTTCGATAACAAGTACCTGCATCTTGGCGTGCCTGCCAGCATGCTGGAGAATCGTCCTGATATCCGTATGGCCAACCATGCTATGGAGGAGGCATTCTATAATACGGCGGCTGCCCGCTCAGCCTTTTTCCCCAGCATCACGCTCGGTGGTTCTGTCGGATGGACCAACTCTGCCGGTGGCATAGTTGTCGATCCGGGCAAGCTGCTCTTGAACGCCTTTGCTCAGCTCACACAGCCCATCTTCGCTCGTGGCAAGCTGATCGCCAACAAGAAGATCGCCAAACTCACCGAAGAAGACTTGCAGAAGAAGTATGTTCAGACGGTGATCAATGCCGGCAACCAGGTGAATGAGGCGATGGCCGACTGCATGGCAGCCCGCGAGAAGCATGGCTACTACTACCGCCAAGTGGAGGTGCTGAATGAGGCTTACATCGGCACGCATGAGTTGATGGACAATGGCAAAGCCAGCTATATCGAAGTGCTCCGTGCACAGGAGTCTTTGCTTGACGCACAACTTGGTGCAGCTATGAACATGTACAATGCTGCTGAGGCCGTCATAGCTCTCTACATTGCTCTCGGCGGTGGCACGAAATAGAAACGAATAATCAACTGAACCAATGGCACAAATACGACTCACCATCGGCGATATCGCTGTAACAAATGAGAGTTTGACTTCTACCGTTAAATTCGACAAGAATTCTTATCAGGTCTGTTTGGTTTCTCTGAGTTTCCAAAAGAAAATGTATCAGCCCACAGAGATTAAGGCTGAACTGCAATTTTTCATGACTAGTAAGTGGGTGTCGATCGGCAGAACGGATATCGAGGAAACGTTCAAACTCAAGAACGCTATACTTGAGGTCGTGGAACCCAAGACAAGCAATAGTTCGGATGATGACAAATATACCGTGTTGGATACCATCGGCAAGGACTTCTATGTTCACGATGTGCGTCCTCACTATCAGCCTGAATGTATGTATGTCAGTCTGAAGATCTACAGTCTTGACAAGTTGCTGACCTTGAATAAGGAGTGTAACACTTATGTGGGTAAGAAGTTGAGTAGTATCTTAGGGTCGGTATTGGGAAACTATAAGGTACCGTACGAGACATCGAGCACATTGTCCTACGACAATAGCGGTATGCAGGTGTTGCAAGTTGATGCCAGTGGTTCAGACAGCGATGATAATAAAGATAAGAAGGAACATAAGTTCCCTTATCTGATACAGTATAACGAGTCTTTCTATGACCTGTTGAAGCGTACCACCAACCGGTGGGGAGAATTCCTCTACTGGGAGAACGGCACACTGACTATCGGCTATGACGACTCGAAGCCCATTAAAGTGGACACAACCAAGTTTACTGATATCTATTATTTCGACCTTGACACTGTGTCGCTTAGTCTTCCTGAGCCAGGTTCCTATGACTATGCTGCCGCCTACGACGAGAATGTGGGCAACAAGCCGATCAAGAAGGATCCGTATCAGGTGTATGGCAAGTTGTTTAAGTTTAACGGGCAATTAGATAAATATGCTTTCTCTGTTGCCTCGCGCTTTTTCCAGAATGAAGAGAGCGTGACAGCATGGGCTGTGGGTCTGCTTGTTGACGACCTTTATGATATGATAGCAGAAAGCAAATATGTCAAAAGCGATAACAAGGATTTTAAGGATAATTACTTCGACAGTAACTACGATACCGAGCAGTATAACGATAATGAAGACGAGCTGAATCTCTACTCTGAGTATGGCTCGAAATATGACAAGGATACCAGCTACTATAGTGAGATCCTTGGCTATGAGACTGCTGCAGGGAAGAATGCCATCCGAATCAAGTATGACACCACTTGGCCAGAGATGAAACTGGGTGATGTGATCACTGTGAAAGATGATAAGTTCATCGTTGTGGAGGTTCTGGGTGTATCTCCAAAAGAACTCAGAATCCTGGATAATTCAAAGGTTCTCGTCTATCCGAGTCAAACGATCACATTCGAGATTGTGGCTACTGCCATTAACAAAACCGACAATAAATACTATCCCGCCACCTTGCCTACAGGACATGTCAGACGGTCGGGACCTCAGGTGGCTACTATCGTGGATATGGATGATCCCTTGAAAGCCAATCGCGTCAGGGTGGTATATGACTGGCAGGGTGAAAACGCTTCTGAAAGCGATTATTCCCCCTGGCTGCTCTATGCCGCAGGTAGTCACGGTAGTCCGCGAGCTGGCAGACACCTGAATGGCACCAAGGTGCTGGTGGGCTTTGCCAATGATAACATTGAGCGCCCCTATGTGCTTGGAAACATTCAGGAAGCCGATACGTTTGTGGAGTTGAAGGATGTGTCGCTGGAGACACCGGGTAAGCGTAAGTTCCAGATGTGGGATCACGTTGGCGGTGTGCAGAAGTTCGTCAGTGGCACGTTTGCTCCTATTGTCAGTACGATTTCTGATTTCAGTCCCACTGTCGATTATCTCAGTCTGGGTGACGGTGGCCTTCAGTATGCCGGAGGCTTCTGCATTACAGACCGCTTAGGCTTGTATAATATCTCAGGCTCTACTGAAGAACGTGAGGTGAAGATCAGTTCGGCATGGGGTGATGTGAAGATCAGTGCCTTTACGGGCATCTCCATCTCTGCACCAAATGGCGACGTGAAGATCAAGGGTAAGAATGTGGAGATCTCTGCAGGTAATAATCTGACTCTCACTTCAGGCAAAAACGTGGGCTACCATGTGGCTTGGGGTAAAGGTGAGGATCCCTCATTCTCGACCGTTCTGTCAGACGTTGTCTGCAAACTGATCGAGGATAGACCTGTCGTTTATCAGGGATACCCTCGAAGTTGTCTTCCGTCCTCATGAGGGAAGTCTGACCTTGAAGTCGAACAGGTATATGAAACTTGAGACGGGAAGCAACGAGTGTGATTTCCCAATGGCTGCCTATAACAAAGATAAGCGGCAGAAGATTGTTGACGAGGAAGCCAAGAGTTCGATACTCAGTACGATCGGTAGTGGCACTTTAAAAGCTGTCGATCCTTTAGGAAATGAATCTCAGCTTCCGTCATCTATCAGCATGATCAGAAGTCTCATCTGGATCATTAAGAAGTTGTCAGGTATTGCTACTAACTGGTTGGATGATTATCAGAAGAAATATGATAATTTGATCGATTTGAGAAAACAGTTTGAAAAAAACATAGGGGAGTTGAAGAGATTCTCCAACGATCAGGATTGGACGAATTCTGTTGTTTGCAATACGTATGACGATCTGAAGGAGAGTATCTGGGATACGAATAATACGAATGATTGGACTGAAAATGATTTGGGATTTGCAGATAATGTAAAAGTTGGCGACGATGCTATCCAAAATGTGTCGCAATACTGCCAGACCCGTAACAATGGCCTATATAGTTTTTTAAGTAAGGAGGGAGATAAAATTTCTAATTGGATTGTCTCCATGCGAGTAATGAAACGTGGAGAAGTTGTGGACAGCGTAAATGGGCTGAGAAAGGCCATCCGAGAACTAAACCTCGTAGAATGGTCGGAAATAGATCTGAGCAAACAGTTCTCCTCTGTGATGGGACATTATCTGCCATTCCCGGATAAATTCAAATCGACTATAGAAGATGCACTGAGCAAGGATAATTGTGCAAAAGTGTCTTCTTTCCACTCTACAGATGAAAGAAAGGCTTTGGCAAATAAGGTTAAAGACAAAGCAGATTATGAGGCTTGGAAGAAATATATGCCTCGTATGGTTGTGGTGAAGTTCCTGGTGGAACTCGGTTTCACAGATGCCTTGCGCAGGGAGATTAAGGATACTAATAATCATAATAAAAAGGTGGATAATCCTGATTTTTCATCCGTGGATCTTAATGGCAATCAGAGTCTTGCGAACGATGCTTATTGGGCAGATTATGTAAAGAGTCTGAGTGGTGTGCCTGCTATCAAGAAGGCAGAGAGTTCGTTATTGACGGCGGTGGCGGATAGTGCTACGGATGCGCTCAAAGGAACCATAGACTATGATAATATCATGGGATTCAAAGAAAACTTCACTTGGAGTGAAGGTAAGAAGGGCGGTATCCTCTTCGGCTATAAAGGCAATACCTATGAACTTCAAGGTCAGCAGATTGGAGAGGTTGAAACCATTGAGCCAAAGATTAAGTCTATCAGTGAGAATTCCGGAGATATCGACGAATGGGATAAGAAGAGGCTTGTGGAATTCATGGCGAAGCTGAGAGAAGTATTGGGTAATATTTAAAACAGACAGACATCATGGGTTATATATTTGACGATTGGAAAGACCTGCTGGACGAGTTTCAGAAGTGTGTCGATAAGGATCTGGCTGAAATCCAGAAGCAGAAAGCGGAGGTTCAGCAAATCAAGGAAGGATTGTATAACAGCCTTGGTGACGGCCTGTTCTATCATGACGGCAATCGCGTTGTCATCTCTGCTCCGGAGATTGTCATCGGTAATGTTGACAGGACCGGAACACTTCAGGGTGGCGGTATAGGTAAGGTGATTATCCGTGGTTGTGAAGTGGATATCGAAGGTGTGGGCTCGATGGGAAGTGTGGTCAGTCGTGCACCGATCATCCGACAGGTGGCTGTCGATCCCGGCATCGATGGCAAGGAGAATGTGGTATGCGACACCTCGCAGATCGTATCTCAGGCTTGTGATATTGTGCTCCACAGTAGCAATGCCACCGATGTGTTCTCCCAGGATCCAGGGTTGGCAGGTCGTGGTGGTGTGACCATCCATGCCGACACCAAACTGAATCTCGAGGCCTCCGTATCTGCTGATAAACGGAAAGAAGACATAGAGGCCAGAGTTTCTGACCTGGGCGATAAGAGCTCCGATCTGAAGACGAAGATGAAGGACCAGAAGAAGACGGTGGATGACCTCTTCGACCAGATGGCAACACTGCTTGACAATGAGGACGAATACAACCAGAGTACGGACTTCAAGTTACGCACGAATGTGGAAGACGTCATAGAGACGCAAGACCAGATAGAAGCGTTGCAGCCTGTCATCTATAACGCCGTCAAGACTTACCTGAGTCTGGTGTCGCAGTTGGCAGAGGTGAACCGTCAGAAGACGGCGCTGGAGGCTGAGAAAGACGCTATCACGACGGGCGATGACTTCAAGAACAATACGACTGGTGCTACGCTGAACCTGAATGCCGAGAGCATCAATATCGCCACCATCGACGGTGAAGGCAACCTGCACACCAACGATGAGGCAGGTATCATCGTCAAGACACCACGGATGGGCATCGGTATGACGGATGACAGTGGTAAGCTGGTAGAAGGCAGTAGTTTTGGCGTGGCAGCAGAGAATATCTCGTTGGCCACCCAGAATGTTTCTGATGACGGTACGGAGTTCCCGACTGTCGGCGAAGTTTATATCGGCTCGAAGAATATCACGCTGGAGGCCGTTGAAGGAACTGACGGCAGACGGCAGCATACAGATGAGAGCCAAAACGGTGGAAGTGTCAACCAGTAATCCGAAAGATCTTACGTATGATGCCGATGGCAATCTGACCTCTGGCGAATATACAGCGGAGGGTGATGTGATCTTCAAGACCAAGAACCTGACGGTGGATTGCGTCGACTACGAGGTTTCCGACGGTGAGTTGAAGATGAAGGCACAGACAGCAGACAGTACGGTCTCTGTGCGTGCGGAGAAGACCAAATTCCTCTCTGCTGATGCCGAAGGTAAGGCCGCAGGCAGCTTTACAGTCAACGCGAAGGCTGTCACCGTCAAGTCGATGGATGTGGATAAGGATAGTCTGGCTGACTCTGCACTCGCTGCAGGCAGTACGATGGTGCTCCTATCAGAGAAGATGTACGCGGGCGCGAAGTCGAGCGACGTGAAGTCGAAGAAGGTGCAGGTGGTTTCCGAGGAGATCGGCGCCTTTGCCGACAACACTCTCGAAGCCCAGCAGGGCGACGGCAAGGCTGTGGTGCAGCTCGATGGTGGCAAGACCTCAATCGGCGGCGACAAGACGCAGCTTTATGGCGATACCACGATCAACGCCAAGACGGAGATCAAGGATGAACTCAAGGCGCCGAAGGCCACTATCGACCATGTGGAGGCCAAGTCATCCTTTAAATCGCCGAACATCAAAGACGGTATGTCTGCCGGCGGCGGTGGCGGTGGTGGCAGCCTGAGTGCCAAGTTGACGGTAGAGGACGCTCCGGCGGAAGACACATCTTCGACTGAAGCGGAATAAAGGATAAACAGTATAAAAATCAAAGTATGAGACGAGTAATCATCACGGAATTCAGTAGTTTGAGTGAGAAGCTGACCAATCAGTGTGTGATCTTCTCCTATCGGCTGAAGAACCTCTGTATTAAGGCAGAACCGGCATCGCTGTTGTCTATACAGGTGAACATTGACGGACAAAATAAGAATCTGGAGGAGTGTGCGTGCGTAGGCAAGGGCGACGATGACTACACCTTTAAGATCATTCCGCTTTTCGAAGAGGATCTGCAGCAAGTGTCGATGGCTATCAGAAAGGTGCATCCGGAGTTCAAGCAGGATAGGGAAAAACTGCAGATTGATGATGTGGATATGGCAAACGTCATCATCTCAGAAGATATGGAGGATGCCAAGAAGGTGAAGGAGATTCCTTATATCCTGTTGACGATGCCAGTGGTTAATGACAACCGCTACGATGCGTTGAAAAATGGCGTGAAGATGTGCTATGATAAATGTAAGGTTGAGATGGATGCTATCTATAACGCTTCCAAACTGAAGTTTGACAAAGAGAAACTTCTTGAGACGAAGGATGATCAGGATAAGTTAGACGGCCTTGTGGAGAAGATCAAGACGAAGGCTGAACAACAGCGCGATCAGATCTATAACAATAAGTTGCAGGAGATCGAGGACGCTCACAGCAAATGGGCAGAAGAGCATCTCTTTGAATCATAGGATCCGGAGTTGTAGAATAAGTAAACAAATATGTTATGGCTTTAACAGCAGTTTTGGAAATAGGTGACAACGGAATCAAACGTTACCAGAAGCAGTATATGCTTTCGGACTTCCGTATTGTCTTCAATCGCTCGTATAACGTGCTTCCGACAAGTATGGCCCGTTGCGAACGGATAGAAATGGTCATAGTGGCCCCTGGCAAGAAAGATCTGGAGATGTTTGCCTGGTTCCTGCATGGCGACTCCATTGATGGTCGTATCGTGATTGGCCTCACGGATGAGGTGAATGATAATGATGCGAAGATGCAGGTTCTTTACTTTGAAGGTGCCAAGTTCTTCTCCATGTCGGAGCAATACGATATAGACAGCTCTCGTCGCAGACTGTTGAAGTTGTCGATGGTATCTGAAAGTCTGCAATTAGAAAATGTAAAATTCAAATGTTTATAGACCATGATGCCATTTAGTCCCAAAGAACTGAGAGCTGTTATAACGCTTGATAATGTTATTGATGGCTCCAAGCGTATATTGAAGGAGAATTGCCTCGTCGTGCAGAATTTCGATTACCAGTGTACCTTTAAGCGCAATGAGAAGGGTAGGGTTTATGGTGCCATGGAATCGGTGGTTCTCTCATTCAAGGTCCGTGTGAATGATCCGCGACATGCGATGATGTTCCTGATGGAACTGGCGTCGAATAACGTCAGTTGTTTCTCGTTTCTGTTCAATGCCACCTATGGCCCTAATGAACGTCTGAAGAATTATGAGGACGGCATGGTGGTCAAGGGCTACATCGTCGGTGCTGAAGAGCAGTACTCAACCGAGACTTCGGAAACAGGTCAGTACAAACAGATGTTGTTGGATCTGAAGATGTTGGTTAGTGAGGTTGTTTACCTCGGATATGAGAAAGACAAGAACCTTCACGGTGTCTTTATTCATAAGAATAATTAATCGCAAAGAGATATGTTGACAGAAAGAAACGGCTCGACGTTGACGGTTGTGCTCAGTAGGGAGCGTCCGCAGAATTACTTCGCCCTTCTGTCGGAGGAGTTAGTCAGTTACAAGGGGCAGGGGATTAAGAAGATTATCTTCGATGCCACGGAACTGATGTACCTTAAGGGAGAGGGAGTATCTCACGTCGTCTCTGCCTGCAGGGAGATGGGTAGCAAGCCTGAGGTCGTTTTCGTGAATTGTCCCCAGGAGATTCAGGATATGCTCGGTCGTGTCGGACTCGGCACGATCATCAAGTTTGAGACGAATCAGGAGATCATCGATAGTGTTCGCGAGAAACGGTTCCATAACCTGAAAGAAGAGGCCATTCAGAAGATTAATGAACGTCGGCATAAGTTACTTGAAGACTTTGCAGCAAAGAATGACGTGGTCTGTTATACCATGAGGTTAGGGCAAGATGAATAACTAAAGCATGTATCATACCAGCAATCTTCCTAATACCCGTATCGACGTGGCTGATGCCTTGAGAGGTATCGCCGTGGCAGGTATCATCCTGTATCACTCTGTAGAGCATTTCAACATCTTCACACAGGAGACCATCGTGTATCCTTTGTCGAGTGACCAGACTGTTGCCGATGTGTTAGCCTGGCTGTTGAGTGGCAAGATGTATGGCATCTTTGCGATGCTCTTCGGTCTGAGTTTCTTCATTATGAACGACAATCAGGCGCAGAAAGGTCGTTCTTTCTCCGGACGCTTTGCCTGGCGTATGTGTCTGTTGTTCCTGTTTGGTGTCGTTAATGTGGCGTTCTACGATGGCGACATCCTGATGCTCTATGCAGTCTATGGTTTGTTCCTCATCCCTGTGAGTTATTTGTCATCGGGGCTGGTCTGGTTGATCATCGGCCTGCTGGTGATACAGCCTGTGGAACTTTACTGTCTGCTGACGGGTTATGAGATCGATCACACAAGGTTCTGGGAGGTGTCTGGGATGATTAATGCGGCACATGAGCATGGTACGTTCTGGGAGAACACCCTGACAAATCTGCGCTACGGCTTTGAGGTGAATCTGCGTTTCAATATCTTCAGTGGACGACTGACACAGTTACTCTGTCTCTTCATCATCGGCATGCAGTTGGGCAGACAACGTTTATTCTACAATGAAGGTAACCATCTGAAGATCTGGCATAACGTCCTTTGGATATCGGCACTGGTCGTGATCATCATGAGTCTTGTTGATTTCAGTCCGATAGCCTTATGGCTCACGCCGATCTATAATTTTATAATT
The DNA here is from genome assembly GCA_900319305.1 of uncultured Prevotella sp. Taxonomy (GTDB): domain Bacteria; phylum Bacteroidota; class Bacteroidia; order Bacteroidales; family Bacteroidaceae; genus Prevotella. The sequence continues at coordinate 31,074 of ONNY01000004.1, read as the reverse complement.
CTTCTGATGATTGTCTCGGCAGTGGTTTCGGGCTGGTATGCCTTCGAGGGTGTACGCCGTGTGCTCCATCATCTCTGTATCTTCGGCCGTATGAGTCTTACGAACTATCTGCTCCAGTCTATCATCGGCTGTACCATCTTCTGTGGCTACGGTTTGGGGTGCTATCGTCTGTTGGGTATCACCTATGCCGTGATGGTCGGTGCAGGAATGGTTATCTGTCAGTACCTCTTTGCCCGCTTCTGGTTCAGTCGTCATCAGCGTGGTCCGTTAGAGGGCTTTTGGCGCAAGTTGACGTGGATGAAGTTCGGCTCTGCCATGGTGTTGATGCTGTTCTGCAGCACGACTGCTGATGCACAACAGCGAGATAAATATGAGTTCATGCGTAATCTGCCTGTCTATGCCGACTCGCTGATTGCTGATCTGAATTATCCTTTAGCCTGGGGAAATAGTGATGTCAAGGACTTCGATGCCTGGCGGAAAGTGGCACGCCAGAAGGTGTTTGACTGTATGCTTACCCCACCGCCACCACCTGCAAACGACTATGATGCCAAGGTGCTCTTCGAGGAACAGCGCGACGGTTATAAGGCCCGTAAGATCGAGATCCGCCTAAGCCGTTACTATACGGTACCTGCCTATGTGCTCATCCCTGACGGTAAAGGACCATTTCCTGCTGTCAACCTGTTACACGACCATGGTGCTCACCTCTTTATCGGCAAGGAGAAGGTCATCCGTCCCTTAGCCTGTGAGGACTCAACAGTCATCAAGGATGCCGAGGCGTGGCTGACGGGGTATGGTGATCAGTTTTTCGGTGACTATCTGGCGAAGAACGGTTTTGTGGTATTCGCTGCCGATGCTCCGATGTGGGGAGAGCGTGGACAGAAGGAAGGACCGCGTCGTGACCGCTATGACATGATTGCTGGTAATATGATGATGTATGGCATCGATCTCTCGGCTTATATGACCTACGATGATATCGCCGGGACGGAGTATCTCGCTATGATGCCTGAGGTGGACGCCTCGCGGATTGGATGTACGGGTTGGTCGATGGGGGCCTATCGTGCCTGGATGCTTGCGGCACTCTCCGACCGTATCAAGGCCAGTGCCTCCATCTGTTGGATGGTGACTACTGATGAACAGATGTCATTCAAATACAATCGTACGGAGAATGGCGGTTTCGCCAATTGTTTCCCAGGTCTGCGTCGTTGGCTCGATTATCCTCATGTGGCAAGTATCGCTTGTCCGAAAGCCATGCTTTTCATCAATGGTTCTCAGGATAAACTCTTCCCTGTGGCTGGTGTGCAGAAAGCCTTTGATACGATGCATACCACCTGGCAGAGTCAGGGTGCCGACGACAACTTAGAAACGGAAATTTGGGACATACCCCATAGTTGTCCTGTCAAAGCACAAGAGCGTGTGCTCGAATTCTTCCAAAAACATCTTTAGACGTTAGGGCAGCAGCACCTTTCGAGTTTCCTGACCTTTCTTCATGATATACAATCCCTTGGTGGGCGCACTGTGCTGACGTCCCTTGAGGTCATACCATTGTGTGGGGGCATCGTTCTGAATTGTCGGCACCGTGTGGATACCTGTGGATCCGTCACCGAAGGCTGCGAGGATGGCGGTAGGCTTGCCGTCGGTTGTAAAGGCTCCCATAGCGTAAGCATCCCAACCTACTGTGTCATAATAATCAGGTTTCCAGACACCATCCACTTCGGGTTCCCAATAGAGGATGCCGGCACATTGCGGAAGTGGTTTCATCTTATTGAAGAGGTCCGTCATTACCAGTGAGCCTGTCTCAACATCTTGTTGTGGGAATCCTGTCTCGGTGATCATCACGGGCACGTTGAAGAGGTCGCCCAGCGTCTTCACGTTGTTGGCTGCATTGGTGTTGCTCGCCACATCGCTTTTCGTGGTGTCCTTCCAGTATTGGGGGGCGGGATAGTGGGAGAGGCCTATCATATCGAACTTACCACCAGCCTCCTTGAACTCCTTATAGAACCAACCATCATATTCTGCAGCCTCAAAGGCATTGGCGATATGCACAATGACATAGGTATCTGGCAGCACTTCCTTCACGGCGTCATAGGCAGTATTGCTCAGAGCGACATAATTGGTATAGCGGGCACTGCCGTTTTTTGTCTTCCATTCGATCTTACCGCTGTCGAAAATCATGCCATTGTTCGTTTCGTTTCCCACCTGTACCCATTTGGGTTCGATGCCCTTCTCTTTTAAGGCAGTGAGTATCTCTTTCGTGTGGTCTGCAATGGCGGTCTTCAACTGTGCGGTTGTATAGTCACTCCAGTCCATAGGTTTCTCCTGACGCCCAGGGTCGGCGAAGAAGTCGCTATAATGGAAGTCGATCATCACATCAAGTCCTTGCTGATGGGCACGCTCTGCTTTCTTCAGTACATCAGCCTTGTCGCACCAGGCTCCATAACCATAACCCTCAGGATTCACCCAGACGCGCAGCCTGACAGCGTTCATCCCGATCTGTTTCAACAGGGCAAAGAGTTCCGTCTCCTGTCCGTTGGCATCATAGAACTTCCTGCCACTAGCCTCCATCTCCGTACACCAACTGACATCTGCACCACGTACAAAGGCACTCTGGGCATCCGCACTGGTGGCTGACAGCAGGAATAATATGGATGTAATAATCTGTTTCATTGAGAATCGTTTTTAAGTTATATTTCTGTTTTATGGCACAAAGATAGGCAAAAAAATACAAAATTCGGATGGAAAATCGAAAAATATGGTTTGTTTTGGGGATTTTTCATTATTTTTGCACACAACTAAATAACCATTCGCATGAAGAAACTGCTTTTTGTACTGTTGACTGCGCTTTTTGCAGGTACGGTGACCGCTCAGATTCCATCTGTGTCGATATTGGGTGATTCCTATTCCACCTATGAGGATTTTGTGACACCTGCCACGAATGAACTGTGGTATTATGCCCAGAACGGTGAGGGTAAGACCGATGTGAAGGATGTCAGTCAGACCTGGTGGCATCAGGTGATCAAGGAAAACGGTTGGCGTATGTGTCTGAATAACTCCTATAGCGGAGCCACGATCAGTTATACTGGCTATGACGGCAACGATTATAGTGCTCGTTCCTTTAATACCCGTATGAACGATTTGGGTTCGCCCGATATCATCTTTGTCTTCGGTGCCACCAACGATAGTTGGGCTGGGACGCCTGTCGGCGAGTATAAGTATGAGGGTATCACGAAGGGAGATATGTATTCCTTCCGTCCGGCTCTGGCTCACATGCTGAAGTGGATGACTGACTACTATCTGAACACCAAGATTTACTTCCTTTTGAATGATGATCTGCGCGATGATATCGATGAGTCGGTGAAGACCATCTGTGCCCGTTACGGTGTGCCCGTGATCGAGCTGGAGGGCATCGACAAGATCTCCGGGCATCCCTCGGTGAAGGGCATGCGCCAGATTGCTGACCAAGTGAACCGATTCCTGAAAAAGTAATATACAACTTCTGAAAAAGGTATGAGACGACTCTCTTTGTTTTTGCTTCAACTGTTCGTGTGCGCCTCTCTGGGTGCCCAGGAAGTCATCAACCTGACAGGTTCCTGGGATTTTGCCGTTGGCGACTCGGCTGTCTATAACGACTTTGTGCAACTGCCTGGCACCATGCTTTCCAATGGCAAGGGTGAGCAGACCGGACGCCTGTGGTACCAGCGTAGTATCTATGTGCCTGCGGCATGGAAAGAACGACATGTATCTCTCGTCCTTGAGCGTCCTAGTGCGGAGACCTTCGTCAAGGTGAATGGTAAAGACGTGGGTGGCAATCAGAATCGTTTCACGGCTCATAAATACGATGTCACTAGATTCCTGCAACCAGGTCAGCGCAATCTGATAGAGGTCTCTACACCTTCTACGAATGGCGGCTGGCAAGGTATCTCAGGACGTATGGAACTGCGTGCGCAGCCCTATGACCTCTATATCGAACAGGTGAAGTTGACACCCCATCCCTTTCAGGGAATCTTGCAGATCGACCTTCAGCTGACAGGTCGTATCAACTATCTGAACAGTGATGTGGTGCTCTGCCGCTATCGTGAGCCGTTACTTCACCTTGAATGGTCGTCAACTCAAACTCATGATGCCTTTCAGCAACGAGGTGGCTATCTGGGATGAATTCTTTCCGCATCTCTATCGTATCGGCATCTCAGTAGGTAATGACTACTACGAGACGACCTTTGGTATGCATGAGACAATGATGAGTCATCATCAGCCCGTCCTCAACGGACACCAAATCTTCCTTCGTGGCGTCGTGAAAGACGACAAGTTCCCCAAGACAGGATGTCCGCCGACGGATGTGGAATCGTGGCTTGAGACCTTCCGTTTTTGTAAGGATCGCGGACTTAACCTGATGCGCTTCAAGGGCTATTGTCCCCCTGAGGCTGCCTTTACTGCTGCTGACAGACTGGGCTTCTATCTACAGCCCGATATCCCTGCAGCCCAAGGCGAAGAGACCAACCGTGTGATAGAGGCTTATATCCATCATCCCTCTTTCCTCCTGATGGGAACCGAGTACTTCCCTGACTCCATCCGACCTGCCATTCAGCCAATTCCCTCTTCAGGGATAGATAATGACAGTCTGCGCCTGAACTACTATAAGCAGGAGGTAGAGACCAGTCTGCTGTCTGACGATAATGTAGGATTCGAACTGCAGGACTTTGCCGAGGTCAGCCGTCTCCCTGTCAAACAGTGGCACCTGTTCTGCTCGTCAGTCGTGCCGTTGGTTCGTTTCCCAAAGGCTGATTTCACTGCTGCCGACACCCTCCGTGTGCCTGTTGAGGTCTATAATGCAATGAATGGTGATATCAGTCCCATACGAGCCGCCTATTACATTACCAACGAACAGCAACAGGTGTTGGCTGGTGGTGAGATATCAAAGAAGGGTATCCCTCTGGGGAAACATGTGGAACTGGGCTCCGTCATCGTACCGTTCAACACCATCCCGGGTCCCCAGAGACTCGCCCTCACCGTCACTCTAGGCAACAAGATCGCTAACCGCTGGGAGTTTACATCCCCGGAGAACACACCCCAAGAGCCTGAACCCTCAGGTGATGCGGAGCAGAAAGATAAGGAATAAAACAAAAAGAGAGGTCAGATGACCTCTCTTTTCTGTGATCCGTTTGGGGCTCGAACCCAAGACCCCAACATTAAAAGTGTTGTGCTCTACCGACTGAGCTAACGGATCGACCTTGAATGTGCAATCTTTCGAAAGCGGCTGCAATGATGGTGTAAACCGAGAGCAGAAAGCTGGCTTTTTGCCGAGGTGCAGCCCATCATCGCGGGCGATTTGTTTAAAATCGGCTGCAAAGGTACAACGATTTTTTGAATCTGCCAAATTTATTCGGGGGATTTTTCGTTTTGGCGCTCTTTTTTGCTCTCTTTCGTCACATAGCGTTGGTAGTAGGCGATGAGCAATGTGGTGAGCGGCAGGGCGATGATTAGACCGATGAATCCCAGCAGGGCTCCCCATACCGAGAGACTCAGCAGCAGGATGGCAGGGTTGAGCCCCATCGCACTACCCATGACTTTTGGCGTGACAATCATATCGCAGATAAGCTGCACGACGATAAACACAATCAGTGCGCCAAGCAGAATGATCCAGAAGTTCTGCCCCGTGTCCGCCGCCTTCAACAGTGCTAACAATACCGTGGGGATGAGGGCAAAAGTGTGCAGGTAGGGTACCAGATCCATAATGCCGATCATGATGCCGAGACCGATTGCCATCGGGAAGTCGATAATCGTAAATCCGACGCAGAAGAGGATGCCCATAATGAGGGCTACAAGCCCCTGGCCGCGAACATAGTTGTTGAGTGCCTTCTTCATATCCCCCATCAGCTCATGCCAGAACGGACGGTATTTCTTGGGGAAGATACGGATCCAGTTCTCTGACAGATACTCGTAGTCGAGCAGGATGAAGAACATATATAATAAGGTGATAAATGAGGCGATGATGCTCATGATGACACTATAGGTCTGTCCGAGGAAGGTGAAGACGCCTGGCATTATCGTTTTGAGTCCGTCGGTAAAGTCCTTGCTCTTGAAGAATTTCTCGATGTCATGATGATTCTCATTAAACCATCGTGACACAGCATCAGGAATGGAGTCGATGTTTGCTGTCTTATGGATATAGTCGGAAACCAGACTCCCTAACTTCTCAAACTGTTCAAACATCGGAGGGATGATGAGGTAAATCACACCCGTGATGACGGCTATGACAACAATGAGGGTCAGTAGGATACTGAGAGCACGTGGTGTATGCAGACGCCGATCCGCGAATGATACCATCGGATACAGCAGATAGGCGAACAACCACGCGACGAAGAATGGAAGCAGGACGCTGCTGAGGTAATCGATCAGCAGGAACACTGCAATGGCTAAGGACCAAAGACCTGCCTGCCTGAGCAGGCGTTCATAGTTAAGGGGTTTTTCTGTCATATTGTCTGTCATTTGCCGACAAAATTACCAAATCCTTTTTAAAAATTGCAAAGATTTTACTACTTTTTTTGTCTATTCTGATAATTTGCGCTAAATTTGCCCCCGTTATGGGCATATTGTACATTGTTCCAACACCTGTTGGCAATATGGAGGACATGACCTTCAGGGCTGTCCGGATTCTGAAAGAGGTGGACCTCGTGCTTGCAGAAGATACCCGCACGTCGGGCATCCTGTTGAAGCATTACGATATCAAGAATTCCCTGATGTCTCACCATAAATTTAATGAACACGGCACGTCGGCTGGCATTGTTAGTCGTCTGCTGGCAGGTGAGAATGTAGCGCTGATCAGTGATGCTGGTACGCCAGGCATCAGCGACCCGGGATTCTTCTTGGTGCGTGAAGCCGTGAAGGCTGGGGTAGAGGTGCAGTGTCTGCCAGGTGCCACCGCTTTCGTACCTGCATTGGTGTCGAGTGGACTGCCCTGCGACCGTTTTGCCTTTGAGGGCTTCCTGCCGCAGAAGAAAGGTCGTCAGACGAAACTCGAATCACTGAAGGACGAGGAGCGCACAATGATCTTCTACGAGTCACCTTACCGACTGGTGAAGACGCTGCAGCAGTTTGCCGAGACATACGGTAGTGCGCGTCAGGTGAGTGTCTGCCGTGAGATCTCTAAGGTACACGAGGAGAGTGTGCGTGGCACGCTTGAAGAGGTGATTGCCCATTTCAAGGAGAAGGAGCCGAAGGGGGAGATTGTGATTATCCTAGCAGGATGTGACGAGAAGCCGAAGACCTCAAAGAAAGAATCATATAATAATAAATAAGGTATGAAGAAACTAATTTATGCTATTGCCTGCACACTCGCGGTTGCCAGTTGTAACCAGGATGCAGCCAAGAAAGCCGAGCAGATAGCCCAGCAGCAGCGCGACTCGCTGGAACAGATTATCTCACAGAAAGATAATGAGATTAACGACATGATGACGACCCTTAGCGATATTGAGGAAGGTTTCCGTGAGATTACGGAGGCACAGAGTCGTGTGACACTTGCCAAACAGGGTGAGGGTACGAATACCATGCAGCGCATCAAGGAGAACTTCCAGTTTATCCAGTCACAGATGCAGCAAAACAAGGAGTTGATCAACAAACTGAAGCAGCAGGTGCGTGAGAGCAGCGTGAAGGGTGGCCAGTTGAAGAAGATCATCGACAACCTGACCCAGCAGTTGGAGACGAAGGATCATCAGTTACAGGCACTCCGTGAGGAATTGGACAGAAAGGATATTCACATTGCAGAACTTGACGAGAAGGTGGCTTCACTGAATACCAACGTGACTTCTTTGAAGGAGGACAATGAGAAGAAGGAAGAGACCATCACCTCACAGGATAAGGCCCTCCATACGGCTTGGTTCGTATTCGGCACGAAGGATGAACTCAAGACACAGCGCATTCTCTCCAAGGATGGTTTGTTCAGCAAGACCAAGTTGCTTGAAAAGGATTTCAACAAGGATTACTTCACGAAGATCGATATCCGCATCGACAAGGAGATCAAACTCTACAGCAAGTCGGCACAGATCATGACCTCTCATCCTGCAGGTTCTTATACACTGCAGCGGGATGCCAACAAGCAGTTTGTGCTCCGTATCAGTGATCCGGAAACCTTCTGGTCAACCAGCAAGTATCTCGTGGTGTTAGTGAAATAACAAACAAAAGAAAGGGGCTTCAATCGAAGCCCCTTCTTTATTACGCTTAGTTCTCTTGCCAGAAACTCCTGGTAAACAGCACCAGGACAGTCATAATCTCAAGACGTCCCATCAACATCAACAGACAGAGCACCCATTTGATATGGTCTGCCATTCCAGACCACGTGATATTCGCGCCGATGTCGTTAGCCAGCGATGGTCCAACGTTACTGACACAACTCAGGGCGATGATGATGGAATTGACGCTGTCGATGCCAGATATGATCATGATCGTTGTTGTCACCAGCAGCATCAGAACCACGAGTACGAAGAAGGCAGAGAGGGCGATCAGTCTGGCTCGAGGCACGTTCTGCCCGTTGATTCTGACAGGCAGCACGGCATTGGGGTGCAGACTCTGACGGAAGTTGTTGCGAACCACTTTCAACAGCATCACACCCCGGATACACTTGAATCCGCCGCTGGTACTGCCAGCACAGGCTCCGAGCAGCATCAAGCAGCCGATGATGATCCATGTCAGATGAGGCCATTGTGCCACATCTGCGCTATAGACACCTGTGGTAGTCATGAACGATACCACCTGGTAGAGTGATTCGCGGAAGGCCCGTTCGTAGTCATACCCCATCTGGAGTATCAGTGTTGACATGATAGCCAGGGTGGCGATGACCACTACCGTGACATAGAGTTTGAACTCCGAATCCCTGAAAAGGTGCGTCAGACGGGTTTTGAAGATGCTCACATATAATAAGGTGAAGTTGATTCCTGCCAGGAACTGGAAGATGATGGAGATATAGTCGATCTGAGGAGAGTTGAACACGTTGGTACCGTCATTATGGATGGAGAAACCGCCTGTTGCCGTTGTAGTCATCGAGTAGTTCAGTGCCTCATACCAGTCCATGCCCGCCGCCCAGAAGGAAACACCGCAGCCGATGGTAAGCAGCAGATAGATAGACCAGATCCACTTGGCAGTCGTCGTCAGTCTCGGGTGCATCTTCGCTTTGATAGGACCTGTGGCCTCTGCTGCGAACACCTTCACACTACCGGCTACCAACGAGGGCAGAATGGCGATGGTGAAGAACACGATTCCCAAGCCGCCTACCCATTGGGTCAGTGAACGCCAGAACAGGATGCCGTGCGGCAGACACTCCACGTCGTCGAGGATCGAGGCACCTGTCGTCGTAAAGCCGGAGATCGTCTCAAAGTAGGCATCTGTCAGATTCGTGATGCTACCGTGGATCATGAAGGGGAACATGCCAAACAGCGAGAAGATCACCCATACCGATGTCACGAGCAGATAGGCATCGTGACGGCTCAGGGTGTTCTGGGCATGACGTCCCATGAAGAGAAATAGGAAACCGCATCCGAAGGTGATCAGCATCGACATGATAAACGCCATCTGGTCGTCTTCATGGAAGGCGATCGCCATAATGGCACACCATGACATGAAGAAGGCCTCGATAAACAGAAGGGAGCCGATAATCTTACTGATGATACGGAAGTTTACCATATCGGACTATTTTTGAAGTATGTCTCGATGTTATGCAGTTTGGTTTCATGGCAGAACACCATGACAGAGTCGCCGGCTTCGATTTGAGAGTTACCATTCACCAGCATGCCAACGCCGTTACGTACCAGTCCGCCAATGGTCACACCGAAGGGCAGTCCCAGGTCTTTTACAGGTTTCTTGGTGACCTTCGATCCTTCGGCAGCCGTAAACTCAGCCACCTCGGCATCCACCAGCATCAGCGAGCGCATGTTGTCCACGTCGGCATCCAGCAGCATCTGGAAGATATGACTGGCAGCAATGGTCTTCTTGTTGATGATCGTACCGATATCCAGACTCTCCGCCATATTCACGTAGTCCAGATTCTCCACCAGGGCGATTGTCTTCCTGACACCGAGTTTCTTCGCAGTCAGACAGGCCAGGATATTGGTCTCGGCATTCTCCGTCAGTGCCACGAAAGCCTGTGTGTGGCGGATACCTTCTTCCTGCAGCAGTCCTAAGTCACGTCCATCGCCGTGGATCACCATCGCCTCCTCATGTTCCAGCAGGTCGTTCAGTTTCTCACAGCGTCGTGAACTCTTCTCGATGATCTTCACGTTCATATAGTTGGGGATGGTCAGTGCAGCACGGACAGCCGTCTTACCACCACCCATGATGATCACGTTCTTCACATCGGTATAGTGCTCCTTGCCAACGATCTTACGGATATAGGGGATATAGTCCTTGGTGGTCATGAAGTAGGCGAGGTCATTCACGTGCAACTCGTCCATACCACCAGGGATCAACGTGTCGTCATCCCGTTTGATGGCTACGATATGATAGGGGTCGTCAGGTCCGCAGAGTTCACGCAGCGGACGGTTCAGGATCTCGGCCCCGTCCCTGAGTTTGATACCTAACAGCGTCAGGGCACCGTCGTGCACATCCCAGCGCTGTCTCACCCAGGAGAGTTTCAGACCGTTGGTGATGTCTTCTGCAGCCAACACCTCAGGGTAGATCAGTGAGTCGATGCCCAGGTTCTTGAAAAACTGATGCAGGTCGGGCGACAGATATTCGTAGTTGTCGATACGGGCCACCGTCTTCTTGGCGCCAAGGGCATGGGCAAGGATACAGGCATTCATGTTGACACTCTCCTCTGGGGTCACACCCACGAAGAGGTCTGCATGCTGCACACCTGCCTCCTTCAATGCCTTGATGCTGGTGGGTGAGGCCTGATAGGTCATCACGTCATACTCGCTCAACCCACTCAGTCGTTCACTGTCAGCGTCGATGAGCACACAGTCCTGATGCTCGCCAGACAAAAGCTTCGACAGATGGGTTCCTACAGCACCTGCACCGACAATCAAAACTTTCATACTTCAGTAATGGCTTTGATAATACTCTCAGTGTCAAGTCCCACAATCTTGTGGAGTTCTGCCACCGTACCGTGCTCAACAAATTCGTCAGGCATACCCAAAAGGGTGACCTTCGGCTGATAGCCGTGTTCGTTCATCCATTCCAGGACGGCAGAGCCGAGTCCGCCTTTCTTCACGCCATTCTCAATGGTGATTACACGCTTGAACTTACGTCCCACCTCATCGAGGATCTGCTCGTCGATAGGTTTCAGGAATCGCATATCGTAGTGGGCTACGCTGACCTTGTTGCCGATCTTCTCAATCGCCTCAGTCACGTTATTACCTATCGGACCGATACTCAGCACAGCCACGTCAGTACCCTCATGCAGTTTACGACCCGTACCCACCTTCACCTCTTCAAGCGGACAACGCCAGTCCTGCAGCACACCACCGCCTCGTGGATAACGGATCACGAACGGTCCCTTATCAGGCAGTTGAGCGGTGTACATCAGTCGGCGCAGTTCATGCTCGTCCATCGGCGATGAGATCGTCAGGTTTGGAATCGGGCGCAGGGCTGCCAGGTCGAAGGCGCCATGATGCGTCGGTCCGTCTTCACCCACCAGTCCGGCACGGTCGAAACAGAACACCATGTTCAGATTCAACAGCGCCACATCGTGGATGATATTGTCGAAGGCACGTTGTGCAAAGGCACTATAGATATTACAGAACGGCAGCAGACCGTCTTTCGCCATACCGCCAGAGAAGGTCACGGCATGGCCTTCAGCAATACCCACGTCGAAGGTGCGCTCCGGCATCTCCTTCATCATGATGTTCATTGAACAGCCTGAAGGCATCGCAGGTGTCACACCCACGATCTTCGGATTCTGCTGGGCCAACTCTAACAGCGTATGACCAAACACGTCCTGATACTTCTGGGGCTTGTTGGGATCCTTGTCAACGATACGCTCACCCGTCTCTGGGTCAAACTTGCCAGGGGCATGCCAGATGGTCACGTCCTTCTCTGCAGGGGCATAGCCATGACCCTTCTGAGTGTGCAGGTGCAACAGTCTCGGACCTTTCATCTCCTTGATCAGTCGCAGGATACGAACCAGTTCCTTCACGTCGTGTCCGTCAAACGGACCGAAGTAACGGATATCCATACCGTCGAAGATGTTCTTCTGATGGGCGATGGCACTCTTGATGGCATTCGACAAACGTTGGATGCCCTTCTTACGGTCATCGTTCATCAGGCCTTTCTTATACATCCAACGGGTAGCCTTGAACTTGATGGCGTTATAGGTCTCGTTGGTGTTCAGTCCCAGCAGATACTGCTTCATACCGCCCACCGAACGGTCGATACTCATGTTGTTGTCGTTGAGGATGATCAGCAGGTCGTTGGGGGATGATGATACATTGTTCAGTCCCTCAAAGGCCAGTCCGCCAGAGAGCGCACCGTCACCGATCACTGCCACCACATGTCGCTTGTCATTACCCTCCAACTTCGCAGCCACAGCCATACCCAGGGCTGCCGATACAGAGTTGCTGGCATGTCCGCAGGCAAAGGTGTCGTACTCGCTTTCAGAGGGAGAGGGGAAGGGCTTGATGCCGCCCAACTTGCGGTTCGTACAGAACTTTTCGCGACGTCCCGTCAGGATCTTATGACCGTAAGCCTGATGACCTACATCCCACACGATTCTGTCGTCAGGGGTGTTATAGACATAATGCAGCGCCACCGTGATTTCCACCACACCGAGACTCGATGCCAGATGACCTGGATTGACGGCTACTTCCTGCACGATATCCTCGCGCAACTCCTCACAGAGCTGAGGCAGTTCTTCAACTGATAATTTGCGCAAATCCTCAGGATATTGGATCTTATTTAGTAATTTAAACTCCTTTTTGTCCACAGTAATATTTTAATTATGGTGCAAAGGTACGCCAAAATTTGTAAAAAACAAAATTTTTCTCAAAAATATTCGGTTTATGGGCAATTGTTTTGTTGGTTTGGCAAAAAGTTGTAAATTTGCAGAAAATTTGCAGAACGAAGTTAAGGGTATGAAATATATCACGCTGCCGACATCAGAGGTTCGTCGCCTGTCGTTCTATCTGGCGATGGAGGAGTATGTGGCGCGTCATCTCGATGAACCCGACTGCTTCTTCCTGTGGCAGGTGCCGCCGAGTGTGATCTTCGGGCGCAACCAGGTACTGGAGAACGAGGTGGATGTCGATTACTGCCGTGCCCATGGCATCCGGCTCTATCGACGCAAGAGTGGGGGCGGCTGTGTGTATGCCGACATGGACAATCTCATGTGGTCGTTCATCACCTCCGAGGAGAATGTGAACTTCGCCTTCAACCGCTTCATCAACATGGTGCTGCTGGTACTGCGGAAGATGGGCATCGAGGCCACGGGTACGAGCCATAACGATGTGATGATCGGCGACAGGAAGGTCTGTGGAACGGCCTGCTACCATCTGGAGGGCAGGAGTATCGTACACAGCACGATGCTTTACGACACGAACATGGAGCATATGCTTCACGCCATCACACCAAGTCGGGAGAAACTGCAGAAGAAGGGCATCTCGAGCGTCCGACAGCGCATCACCCTGTTGAAGGACTACACTTCGCTGCCGCTCGACGACGTGAAGACGCTGATACGCGAGACCCTCTGCCAAGGCTCGCGGATGCTGACACACGCAGAGGTGGCTGCCATCGAAACGCTGGAAAAAACCTATCTGAAAGAAGAATTTATTAAAATATTACAATAGTCTATGGCAATAAAACAAGAATTGGAAAAACGGGAGAAACGCACCTGTCTCCACGACAAGCATTTGTCGTTGGGTGCCTTTATGTCGCCCTTCGGTGGCTTTGAAATGCCTATCCAGTATGCGGGTATCGCCCCGGAGCATTATGCAGTACGTGAGAAGGTGGGACTGTTTGATGTCTCCCATATGGGAGAGGTCATCGTGCGTGGCACGGATGCTGAGCGTTATGTGAACCACATCTTCACCAACGATGTCACTGCGATGCCAGTCGGCAAGATCCTCTACGGAATGATGTGCTACGAGAACGGTGGTACCGTCGATGACCTTTTGGTCTATAAGTTGGGAGAGAATGATTTCTTCCTCGTGATCAATGCCGCCAATATCGATAAGGACTGGGCTTGGATGCAACAGCATGCCGAGGGCTTCGACATCTCGCTGCTTAATGCATCTGATGACTACGGACAACTGGCTGTTCAGGGGCCCGAGTCGGAGCATATCATGGAGACGGTGTTGGGCCTGCCCTGTAAGGAACTGACATTCTATACTGTCAAGATGATTGGTGATATCATCGTCTCCCGTACAGGCTATACAGGTGAGGATGGCTTTGAGATCTATGCCGCGCCCGACTATATCCGTGCCTGCTGGGATAAGATGATTGCTGCAGGCGTACAACCTTGCGGACTGGGTTGTCGCGACACCCTGCGCTTTGAGGTGGGACTGCCCCTCTATGGCGATGAACTCTCAGAGGACATCACCCCCGTGATGGCAGGACTGACAATGTTCGTAAAATTGGATAAGCCCGAATTCATCGGCAAGGAGGCACTCGCCAAACAGAAGGCAGAGGGACCTGCGAAGAAACTCGTCGGCATCGAACTCTTCGACAAAGCCATCCCCCGTCATGGTTATCCCGTGCTGAATATGCAGGGCGAACCCATCGGAGAGGTGACCACAGGCTATCACACGCTCTCTACCGATAAGAGTGTCTGCATGGCTTTGATTGATGCCGCCTACTCCAAACTCGACACCGAGGTACAGATCCAGATCCGTAAGAAGGTGTTCCCCGGTAAAGTGATCAAAAAGCAATTCTATAATAAAAACTATAAGAAATAAAACTATAAAGAATTATGGCTAAAGTAATTGAAGGACTCTACTACTCGGAGTCACACGAATTTGTGAGAGTAGAAGGTGACTATGGTTTCGTAGGAATCACGGATTATGCCCAGAACGCATTAGGCAATGTGGTCTATGTGGATATGCCTGAGGTTGATGACGAGGTAACGGCTGGTGAGGAGTTTGGCGCTGTGGAGAGTGTCAAGGCTGCCAGCGACCTGATCTCACCTGTCAGCGGTACCGTCGTAGAGGTCAACGAAGCCCTCGACGATCAGCCCGAACTCATCAACGAGGATGCTTTCGAGAACTGGATCATCAAGGTGCAACTCTCTGACAAGGCCGACCTCGACAACCTGATGGATGCTAAGGCATATGCTGCCTTCTGTGAGAAATAAAAATAGCAACGGACGACAGGACTTAAAGGACTCTTTCTGTAGAGAATCTAAAAAGTCGTATTAGTCCTGTAGTCCGTTGCCAAAAACAAAAATCTATGGACTATAAATATTTTCCTCAAACTGAAGACGATCTGCAGGCGATGATGGAGAAAGTCGGGGTACGGACCCTCGACGACCTCTATGCCCAGATCCCCGATGCCATTCGTTTCAAGGGCGACTACCAGTTGCCCTCGGAGATGAGTGAGATGGAGGTGCGCGAACTCTTTGAAAAACTGGGTTCGCAGAACAAACAACTCACCTGCTTTGCAGGCTATGGGGTCTACGACCACTACACGCCCTCCGTCATACCGAGTCTGTTACAGCGCTCCGAGTTCCTTACCTCCTATACCCCTTACCAGGCAGAGATCTCCCAAGGCACCCTGCATTACATCTTCGAATATCAGTCGATGATGGCAGAACTCACGGGGATGGCCATCTCCAATGCCTCGATGTACGATGGCACTACCGCCTGTGCTGAGGCGATGATGATGACAGTGGCAGCAGGTAAGAAACAGAATAAGGTGTTGGTGTCTGCTGGTCTCAACCCCAAGACGCGTGAGGTGTTGGATACCTATGCCCTGCATCAGGGCATCGAACTGATAACCATCCCCCTCGAAGACGGAATCACCAAACTATCCGCTCTCAAATCTCTATTGGTTCCTGAGCCTGTCGAAGGATTGTCAACTAACGACGGTGTCGCTGGTGTCATCGTCCAACAGCCCAATGTCTATGGCATCGTAGAGGACTTCACTGGCTTTGCTGAGGCATGTCATGAACAGAAGGCCCTCTTCGTGATCGACAGTGTGGCAGCCGACCTTGCCGTACTGAAGACCCCGGGCGAGTGGGGTGCCGACATCGCAGTGGGCGATGGACAGTCGCTGGGCATCCCCATGCAGTTTGGTGGTCCCTACGTCGGCTATATGTGCTGCACGGAGAAACTCATCCGCAAGATGCCAGGTCGTATCGTTGGTATGACGAAGGATAATAGAGATCAAAGAGCCTTCGTACTCACCTTGCAGGCACGCGAACAGCATATCCGTCGCCAGAAGGCCACCTCTAACATCTGTTCGAACCAGTCGCTGATGGCGCTCTTCGTCACGATCTATATGTCGCTGATGGGCAAGCAGGGACTGAAAGACGCAGCCCAACTCTCCTATGCGGGGGCTCACTATCTCTGCGACGAACTGTTGAAGACGGGACGTTTCACGTTGGCTTACGATCAGCCCTTCTTCAATGAGTTCTATGTGAAGTACGACGGCGATGCCGATACGCTCTATCAGCGTTTCATCGAGGCAGGAATCCTCGGCGGCGTGCGTTATGAGGATGGCTTCCTCTTTGCCGTCACCGAGAAGCGTACGAAAGAAGAAATCGATAACCTTGTAAAGATCGCTGCCCTATGAATAATCGACTATATGGAAATCTGATCTTCGAACTCTCGAAGTCAGGTCGTAGAGGCTACTCGCTTCCGAAAAACAACTTCGGTTCCTATGAGATTCCGAAAGAGATCTGTCGTGCAGAAGATGCTGCGCTGCCTGAGTGCGACGAACTCACGGTGGTGCGCCACTACACGAACCTCTCTAATAATAACTTCGGTGTCGATACGGGCTTCTATCCGCTCGGCTCCTGTACGATGAAGTACAATCCGAAGATCAACGAGGAGATGGCAGCTCTGCCGCAGTTCCAGAACCTCCATCCTTCGCAGCCCGCCCATACGGTCACGGGAGCCCAGGCACTGGTGACCCTCTTGAAGAAGTCGCTCTGTGCCCTCACGGGACTGGCTCACTTCACCTTCAAGCCCTATGCGGGCGCCCATGGAGAACTGACGGGTCTGATGACCATCGACAACTATCACCGTTCTCGTGGCGATCTTCAGCGTAAGAAGGTCATCGTACCCGATTCTGCCCACGGCACGAATCCCGCCTCTGCAGCCGTTTGCGGACTGGAGATCGTCGAGGTGAAATCATTGGCGAATGGTCAGGTGGACTTCGAGGATCTGCAGCGCATCGTCGCAGAGCAGGGTTCAGAGATCGCTGCCATGATGATGACCAACCCCAACACCCTCGGCCTCTTCGAGACGCGAATCCCAGAGATCGCAACGCTCATCCATGGCTGTGGCGGTCTGATGTACTACGATGGTGCCAACCTCAACCCGATGTTGGGAGCCTGTCGCCCAGGCGACATGGGCTTCGATGTGATGCACATCAACCTGCATAAGACGTTCTCCACCCCTCATGGCGGAGGCGGACCAGGCAGTGGTCCCGTTGGTGTGCGTGAAGGCCTGCAGGCGTTCTTTGCAGAGCAAAGCGGCAAAGCCGAGCGCTTCCCCTGCGTGTCGCCCTATCAGGGCAACTATGCCGTCATGATGCGCGCCTATGCCTATATCCTCTCCTTGGGTCGTGAAAACGTGAAGATGGTCGGTCCTTTGGCCACCCTCAATGCCAACTATATCAAAGAGTCGCTGAAGGATGTCTATGAACTGCCCATATCTGGCCTCTGCTGTCATGAGTTCGTGTTCGACGGTCTGAAGGATAAAGCCACAGGCGTCACCACGATGGATGTCGCCAAGCGCCTGCTCGACTATGGCTATCATGCACCTACGATCTACTTCCCGCTACTCTTCCACGAGTCGCTGATGATCGAGCCCACGGAGAACGAATCGAAGGAGACACTCGATGGCTTCATCGCCGTGATGCGACAGATCGCCTCGGAGGCCAAGACCGATCCGGATCTGGTGAAGTCGGCACCACACACCACACCTATCGGCCGTGTCGATGATGTCCTCGCCGCCAAGCATCCCGTCACTACCTATCGTCAGATGACACTTAGCCCCCTAAGTTAGGGGGATGGGGGTCTGAACAAGTAAATAGACTCTAATTATGAATGTAAATAATAACAATGTGGGGCGTTCAGACCCCCAACCCCCTAACTTAGGGGGCTCGTCAGATTTGATTATTATCGGCGCTGGCCCGGGCGGATATCGCGCCGCAGAATACGCCGCCAAACAAGGCCTGAAGGTCACGATCTTCGAGGGCTCGGAGGTGGGAGGCACCTGTCTCAATGTCGGCTGCATCCCCACGAAGACCTATGTCCACGCTGCCACCTTCGATGAGGCCCGTGAGCGGATGGCACAGGTCGTCCCGCAACTCCGTCAAGGCGTCGAGACCATCCTCTCCCATCCGAACATCACGTTGGTAAGGGAGGTCGGTAAACTCGTTGATGCGCATACCGTCAACGAGTTCACAGCCCCCAACATCATCATTGCCACAGGCTCCGAAACCAAATGGCTCCCAATCAAAGGCATTGACGATCCCCGCGTGGTTGATTCCACAGGACTGCTGCGGCTCGACACCCTCCCCAAACGCCTCACCATCATCGGCGCAGGCGTCATCGGTATGGAGTTCGCCAGCGTGTTCCATCGCTTCGGTTCCGAGGTTACCGTCATCGAATACCTGAAGGAGTGTCTGCCCGCCCTCGATAGCGACATCGCCAAACGCCTGCGTAAGTACCTGGAGAAACAAGGCATCACCTTCAAGATGAAGACCGCCGTGGAAAACATCGCCGACATCGATGCTGACGTGATCCTCATGGCCACAGGCCGCAAACCCCGCACCGAAGGTTATACAAATGTGGATGAGAACTTCCAGGTTCTCACGGTCCCTGAGCCTGTCGAAGGGGCTGAGCCTGTCGAAGGACTATACGCCATCGGCGACGTCAACGGCCGTCAGATGCTCGCCCATGCTGCTGAGATGCAGGCCATCCGAGCCGTGAACCATATCCTCGGCAAGCAGGACAACATCCGCTTCGACATCATGCCCGCCGCCATCTTCACCGAACCCGAAGCCGCCTGTGTCGGACCTACCGAAGACCAACTCAAGGCCTCCGGCACCGCCTACACCTGCAAGAAGTCCTTCTGGCGCGCCAACGGTAAGGCCCTCGCGATGAATGCCACGGAGGGAATGCTGAAACTCTTTGTGTCCCCTGCTGACGAGATCCTCGGCTGCCACGCCTATGGTGCCCACGCAGCCGACATCGTTCAGGAAGTCTCTGTCCTGATGTGTAAACATACCACGCTCAGCGAACTCGCCGACATGGTGCACATCCATCCGACCCTCTCGGAGATCCTCAAATCCGCCGCAGAGGCATGATCCTAAATGACTCACTACTAATTTATACACAAAATGAAGACAATAAAAAAAAATCTAACCTGTGCGATCCTTCTGATCGCTATCGTGATGGGAGGCAGTGTTCTGACCTCCTGCAGTTCCGAATCCGACAATCCTGTTCAGCCGGAGGTCACCCTCGAGGATGCCCTGAAGGATGGAACGATCGTAGCCATGGCTTTCAACCTGAACGGTGAGGACTTCTACGTCGCTTTCGTGAGGGTGGGTGATACCTATGAGTTGCTCGACTTTGACAAGGCGCTGACACGTGGTGAAGAACCAACCATCACAGAGAAGGAATGTGACTTTACGATGGTACACGACAAGGCTAACAACGTGATCAATTTCACCGTTAAGGAGAAAACGACTTCAGGTCTCGTGCTGACCGCTGTCATCGACATCAATACGAGCACCATGGAGGTGATACCAGGCGATCCGAAGTACAAGATAACTGGTGTAAAGATGAAGGTCTCCAACGTCGAGATTACCAATCTGCTGAAGGAGAAAGGCGAAGGTGTTACCCTGACCGACGCACTCGTGAAAGGAGCAAAGGTGGAGATTGTATACAAGTGGGAAGATACCTCAACGATCTTCACTTTCACCAACGAAGGTGGAAAGTTCTCCTGCGTCATCTCCGGTCCCACTACTAAGGAGATCTCAGGTAGCCTGAAGATTGATGGCAACGAACTCTTTTTCTCTGCAAAAGACACATCCTGGCTTTCCCCTGATTTTGATCTCGAAATCAAATTCAACTACGCGAAGAACACCTTTAAGTTCTGGACGATCAAACATGACGTTTACAAATCGCATACCATCAGCGTAAATGGCACCGACATCACCTCGAAACTGACCGAGGAGCGATTATAAACAAAGAATTCCCCGTTCAGCCGAGCGGGGAATTCTCTTTAATATTATCTTTTACCTTAATATAATCAAAACTCATTAAATCGTTCATTCATTTCCTTAAACCAATTGCAGGTCTTCAGTGTAAAAAAACGATATTGACGTTTGGTTACAATCATATCACCACATTCTTCACATTTTGAGATTCTCTGACTATCCATTTTGTAAAATTTGTGAATGATGGTTTCTCCTTCTATAGGCTCATTGTTGTTCAATGCAAGAATTGGGGATGCTGTACAGAAGTAGATAGAATCAGACTCTGCCTCTGACTCTTTTTCCGTTACTAATCCTTTGGTATTCATATACACTTCCTTTTTCTTGGGAAAACGAAGTGACAGTTGTTTACCGTCCATATCCAAAGAATCATTTACTTCTTCAAGAAACAATCTTTGCTCCTCTTGATCCTTAAAATTTAAAGGTACCTCCTGACAGAGATATACTTGATCACTCACATCAGACAGTGCCTTTTTAAACTCTAATGTAATATTGTGATGATTTATCTCTATAGTTTCAGGATATTTAGCGGGCACAGCTATATCAACAGATATAGGATCGTCAAATATAATCTTTCTGATATAATGGTGCCTATGACTTGGACCATGCATTCTTATTTCCTTGTCTGCTTGTTTCTCCCTGATGCCATATGTGGCACGAATTAAGTTCTTATATTGGTCATATTCAAGTATGGCAATTTGATACATATTATTTATAATGGGAGTCTTATAATACATAGTATTGCCAACAGTTTTTACCTTCCTGTACTCATATAAAGACAAGTCACCTTGGAGATTGCATAGATGATGCTGCACTCTTTCTGTCATATGGTCAAAAGTAACGTCAGAGACTATATTGTTAAGTCCCCTATGTACAGAAGCCCATAAATAACATCCATCTTTAAAATTCTTGAATCCACCTGTAGTGTATATGCCAACCTGACCCATTCCTATCTCACCTATTCCATATTTTAACAAATTTCCTTCGTATGAATGGTGTATGTCCTTTGAATACTTTGACCAAAGAAGTTCCTGTGCAATTCTAGTTATTGGATAACATTCTATTTTATCTTCTTTATCTTCATCATCATTAAGAAGGTCGCTGAAATCCTCTTCATCTAATACTTGTGGGCCTTCATATATCTTTTCTCTAAAAGATCTGGTTGTATATAAGGTGTTGCCTTCAGTTAATACTTCATTGTATTCATTTCCTTTACAAATAACAACTTTTATAAAGAAAGTTACAGGAATATCATCCTTAATACCTTCTATTACTTTATCAGAAAAAGCATAATATGGAAGTGTAATATCAAAATTTCTTTTGTTATTTAATACATAAGTAATATATGGACGCTCCTCATATTTTGTCTTATCTTCATCGTACCCAACGAGTTCTTTTGTATCTTTATATTGACAGAGCTCTATTGGCGTCAAAGCACTCCAATCAATCTTCTCAATATTCATATGGCCATGTTTTGGGTTGAGCAGATCTTTCTCTCTCCATATTGATAACTTGACAATAAAAGGTGGCGAAATGTTAACTTTGTCAAAATTGACATGAACTATTCGTCCTCCTGTGGGAATGCCATTTTCAAAAATCTCATTCATGCTTAGCTGAATGAATTGTCCTTTAATTTGTGGGCTTACTTGAATAGTAAGCCCACATAATATCAGAAGTAGTATAATTTTTCTCATTTCAATCATCCGAATATACAATTCGCATATTCTTTACTTAATATCTCTGAATTTATATAATAATAGTCTGTAGAATTTTTCTCTATGCTTTCTTTGAAAATCCTCTCAAGAACTTTCTCGTTAAACTTTGAAAAATCAGGAACGGTAAAATTGCTTCCTCCTATAACTGCATCTAAAACGTATTTGCTTCCTCCTAATAACTTAAAATATACATCGCCATACTCAGTCTCTTTTTGTACCTTAAAATCATTTTCATTATCACTCAGATCTGTTTTAAATTTAACGTGATACTTGAAAACAAATACGTTTCCTACTTTCTTGCCCAGCCATAATCCATAGGGCTCTCCCCAGAAGTTCTCACACTCACGGTATAATATATATAAACCATGTTCTCCTTTGATTGGAGCAACAGTCCAAAACATATAGTCATCATATGCTGTACTATATCCGTAATAGACATTTAACATTTCTGGGGTAATGGGATTACTCTTACAGGGTTTTGCAACAGTTTTACTAATCCACCCATCCTTAATTCTATACCAGCCTGTGTTTTCCTCTTCTACACTAAGTATTTCAAAAGGATTTTTAGTCAGATTATATCCATCTTTGGTTACTTTGGGTGCCTTTGGCGAGCCTGATTTTCTTACATTAATATCTTTACCCGTTGGACGTACGAGCTTCTTAGGTGCCTCGAAAGTCAGATTGTCAAAGATACTTTGAGCATTTGCACACAAAGAAAATGGCAACATTGCCAATACCATCAAAAGAGTTCTCAGATTCTTCATAACATTTTTATTATGCCTCCTTAACTCCCCAATTCAGCGGTTAGTAATTATTTTAGGCTGATGGAAACAAAAAGGCATGGGAGTTTCTACCTACGGAATGAACGTTATGTAAACGCCTTTTCCTTCAACTTGCCCTACAAACGGCATCGTTAGCTTCTGGATTCCATCATGTTTTGACCCGCCCTAGTCCTCGAAAGAACTGGCTTTGTCTGGGGCAAAGATAAGAAATATTTTTGGAACTCAAAAGTTTTTTTGAAGAAAAAGCAAAAAGTTTGGAAATAATGGGTAATATACAACAATATTGTCCCCCTGGTCATCAAACCAGAGGGACTCCCTTTACTCAGTACCCCATACAGGACGTGGCGAAAAATATTACTCTTCCCAAATTACCATATTTCGGGGCAATGATATCTTCTTGGCTTCACCCCATTTACCATCAACATAATAGTAACGCGCCAGGTGATCATCAAACTGACTAACAAACGCTTCTCTGATCCTTGAGCATTTCTCGTTGATGGAATTATTAAGAGGGTCTGTAACAGCCCATATACTCTGTCTGGCACTACTCTCGTTATAGAATGGTCCTTTTACCTTCTTATAAATCTCCAATAGTTCATCCCTAAAATCAGGTAGATAACTGAACTTAATTCCCTCTGGATGCTTTAAGAAGAGCAGAAATACAGCCTTTGGCAATGGAGTCATCTGGACTTCAATATGGTATTTGGGAAGTACTATTTTGTAGTTGCGTGTTATCACTAGAGGGCTTAGTTCTTCCTTATAATTTGACACCATCCTTTTTATGACGCTCCACTTCACACCTTTTTGCTTAAGCTTCTCTATTCGTTCCTCTATTTCTCGCATCAGTAGTTTTGATTCAATATCAAAGTCATCATCTGCTTCTATCGGATGATCTTCAGCAAGCGACATAGATTCAGAAACATCAGAACGATGAATGATTGGTATGCGTTTTTCCTCAATATCAATAATGATGTCTTTAAGAACTTTATCCAAGCCGTTATCACCATCAAAAGAAGATTTGTTGATCGTAATTCCTCTTAGATAGTTTACTGCATCGGGAATGGTATCGTCCTTATAATTCGGGATATAGAATAGAAGTGATGGCGGTATTTCCCCTCTACGTTCCCGATTTACCATATAATTGAGCACGAAATTATCATCCCCAAACAAACTCATTGTTGAACTTTTGGCATAAGGCACATTATAATGAAGTATTTCATATCTGTCGAGTTCTCTTTTCAAATATGGAATATAGCAGAAATCGTAACCTTGCCTTTCAAAATTATATTTGATGGTATGATAATTCTTCATAATAAGGCTTTCAACGCCTTCTTCATCACGGCCTTGAATATATATGATTTGATTGGCTTCCAGTTCAAAAGGTACCTCTGTGAGACCTAAAGTGTAATACATAAGCTAGCTTTTTCAGTAATTCTGCTGCAAATATACGAAAAATACATTAATTTGCTCCAACTCAATTACCAAATTTGCATTTATTTTTTCTTCCGCTTCTGTTTTTTAAAAACATCATCAACAAAATCCTTGAAGATTTTATCGGTCTGATACCACTTACCCGTCTTTATAGATGTCTCAAATTTTATCATTTCCTCGATTTCTGTGACTGCTTTCATGATTAAGTCTAAACTGCATAATGGTATTTGACCATCTTTTGCATAAAAAGCCAGATATTGCTCAGAAGGATTGCTGATTCCCATGCGCTTACATACAAGCCAAGCTACCGTTTCTGCTTCAAATTCTTCCTCTTTTATATTGAGATGTCTTCTTGCTCGCTCATTATAATAAATATGCTTGCATAATAAATGACCTAGTTCATGACAAATTGTGTGAAACTTCTCTGTATCAGATTGCTTGTGATTAACACTGATCATGAAACGAGATGAAGTCTTAATCAGTTCGTCCCCAATTTTAACTTGAATAGTATGTTTATAAGGCATCAAGTAGCCTCCATATGTATTAGCTGCCAATAATGAGTCATCATAGTAAATGCCATACGATGGCAAGTTATTGATAAGTCGATTAAGTAATTCTGGTTTGATATCGCCTTCAACTCTCTTTAAACACTCGTCCCATTCTTCCATCAATTCTGTTTCTTTTTGGGCTTTCACACCTTCAATCGGTTCTGTACCAGAGATATCAAACATGCACTGGATAGGACCAAAAGGATATAGTGTAATCAATTGTTGGGCGTTTGGCTTCACTCTTCTACCATATTCTTCTCTCCATTTCTTACCTGTAAGTACCAGTTTGGCCCCAGGTAGTTGCATTTCCACAAGCATAGCATTATATGGCGCAAGGTACCTAAACTTACCGACGAAATCGAGCAATTGCTTAAATCTATCAGAATTTCGACATTCATCTATCAAAAACTGAAGTTCATCAACATTACTTCTAAATTCTTCCTCCCTCTCTCTTTCTGCTTTACGTTTTGCCTCTTTTTCTTGATAATAGCAATTAAGCAAATACTCTTCACTGAATTTTTCAACATCTTCACGGCCTTCAAGATAGAAACCATTTGTAAAGGCGACATCATAGAACTCATAGTAAAGGTCTTTGCAAATACAACAATAGTCCTCGCCTAAATAATCAAGCATAGACATAGCAAACTCCATAAAACCGCGAGTGTGGAAAACAATGCTTAAAGCATATTTTCTTGCAATCTGTAACATTTCTTTGGAAATTCCATTCTTTTCAGCAAAATCAATAGTATGGTCGTTATTTGTCATAATTCCTCTATTTTTGTTGCAAATATAGCAAAAATTTAGCAAAGTTGTTTCATTTACAAGCCTTGCAAAGCAAAATTATTTGGGAAAATGAATTGTTTTCCTTATTTTTGTAGCCATAAAACAAATAAAGCAGTTGAATTATGCCACTTGAAATCGAACGTAAATTCTTAGTGCAAGATGACTCATTCAAGAAAGAGTCGTTCAGTCATAGCCATATCGTGCAAGGCTATATCTGCAGCAATGAGGAAAGGACTGTAAGAATTCGAATCTGTGATGAACGAGCCTTCATCACCATCAAAGGGCCTACTCCAGAGGGTGGACTCCATTGCTATGAGTTTGAGACGGAAATCTTGTTGGATGAAGGAATTCAGCTTATGAAACTCTGCGAGCCTGGCGTCATCGACAAAGTACGCTGGCTGGTTAAAAGCGGCAAACATAAATTCGAGGTTGATGAGTTCTTTGGCGACAATGAGGGATTAGTAATGGCTGAGGTTGAACTATCTACAGATAATGAAGAAGTAGAAATCCCATCATTTATTGGGAAAGAAGTAACAGGTGATCCCCGTTACTTCAACAGCTATCTACGCATTCATCCCCATCGGACTTGGTGACCAATTGTCTTTCTTCGACAAGTACGCAATGATAGCATCCCAATCAGGGAACTCATCTGAACCATACTTTATCCATTCCCCACGGAATTCGCTTGCACCGTTATTGGGTCGGTCATCAATAAGATAATCTCCTATGATAAGGTCTTTTCTGTGGGTAAGAATTATTTTTTTATAGAAGATACCTTTGAAGTATTTCGTTATCCAAGTCCTTTTATCCATCCAAGCGGACGGATTCTTCCAAGGAGCCGTTGAGAGAATATAGACGTCATAGTGCTTTGCTAATGTTTTCACAGCTTTGACGGCACCCTCAATGGGTGACATCAATGAGAATATACCTGGGATTTCTTCTGAGTGGTCCCCGTATTCTCTTAATACTGCTTCATCAACTCTCTCTTCTCCTGATTTAAAATCCACCAAGACTCCATCCATATCAAAAAACAACGTCTTCATAACATCTTTCTTTATCACTATTCATTCCAATGGCAGAAAGCGGATAAGGTGCTACACATCTCCACCAAAGCACCTTCGAGGATGAGAATGGGCTCCTTGTATCTCATCAATCCGCTATTGTAAGGGTGCTTCTGGCGGGAGTACAGACATCGATCCAGAACCTTTTCAGGCAAGCAGAATGACACAACTCCTCTGCAAAACACCCCAGAAAGACACTGTCACCTTCTGGAACCCCTGATCAGTCAAATGTAGAGGCAGGTGCTGTCACCTCTAGTCTTTCTAAGTGCAAAGATACTTCTATTTATTGGATTATCCAAATCTTTCCCCTCTGCAAGCCTTGCAAGACAAAAATAATTGGATCTTTGGAATAATATTTTTATTTTTGCAATCCATATCAGATCGTTGTAGTTGAAGTTAAGGTAAATTACTAACCCCGTAGCACTTAGAGACATCTGAGATGGCACCTTCGGAATAAGACCCTAAGCCAGTTATCTGGTGAATTAAGTCTGGTATTCGAGGGTGTTTTTATGATTATCAAATAATAAAAGGTTTGGGCATAAGGTGGCAAGGTTCGCCCTCTACTGTTGTAAAGCCCATGCGTACTTTATAGCTGTTGCCTTGTCAATAATCTAGGAGATTACAGATCAGTACGCGCCACCAGATTAGTTTCGCTTTGCAAAACAAAGAATAGAGGCTATCTGGTGGTTTTTCATTAAAAGAGCCCCTGAACAGAAGGCACTTCTGCGCAGAGTTGATTTCTGCGAATATCCAACCATCCAGGGGCCGAAACAATGTCTGTGAACGGTTGTATCACAATCAGTCCTACTATAAAGTAGCCGGCAGACACCGATATTTCTGCTCTTGACATTGTTTCAAAAGAAACAGAAAGATGCTACACTTTTGCACCAAAGCACCTTCAAGGAAGGAAATGGGGAACTTGTATTCCATTATCTGTTTCTTTTTTATTTATCTGCTATATATGCCTTGCACCATCTCCAATGATTATCTCCAAACTGATGCCAATATCCATAAAATACATCAATATCTTTGGGGATAATGGCCCGTAATTGTTTGGCAAACTCATACCCTTGATTAATCCACTCTTCCATCCCTTCGGTTGTAAATACTGCGATGTCAGTATATGGATCGTATTTATCAGCCTTTAAAAACCATTCCTTTAGACCCTCTATTGATGACGTTGAATACTCTTCATCTCCAATGAGGAAATAATCATAATCTCCAATAGCAGCTCCGTCTTCATCCCAAAATAAAGGTGAATAGGTGGTATCTGGTCCTATAATTATCGCCTTTGGTATATCTTCTTCCATAATTGTCAACTTCATTCTATTATAAATAGAATCCCTTTCCTTACCCGCATTAGGAGTTGATGCTATTGCCGACACCAACGGAGTTAATAACGACCACAACATGGGCAAAATCGCTCCAGCGGGAACTCTCCTTGGGATTCTGTTGCAAAGATACAGGATATAATTGAATCATCCAAATCTTTCCCTTCTGCAAGCCTTGTAAGGCAAAAATATTTGAATTTTCGAAATTTACGTTCCCAGTCTATCTGGGAGTTCTTTTTTAATTGAAATCCTGCCGTAGTTGCTTACAATCCATCATCTATCGGATGGTGTAGGTTGGACTACGACAGGAATACCACCAAGAGGGACTTTAACGGCTCCTCCCTCAAACCCAGAGGCTGGCGGAGTGACTTTACCGCCAAGTGGCATATCAACTTATAGGTTCCAATCTGGTTACTCTTCTTCAATATCCAATCTCTTCTGAATTCTCCAGCGTTCCAATATCTTAGGTTGTTTTTGGGATTCCTCGTCAGGATTGATTGTTGCTTTTTCCTTCTTTTCCATATTTCTTATTTTGTTATTCTGCTTTGTCATAACACTACTGCTGGCGTTTCTGCTTGCAAAGATACAGAATGATATTGAATCATCCAAATCTTTCCCTTCTGCAAGCCTTGCAAGTCCAATAAATTTGGATAAGCACGAAAAATTTTGTATATTTGCAAAAGAATAGATTAGAGGAGATTTTCATATGCTAATAAAAGAAGAACTACAGAATATCAAGCTGCCACTCTCGGATGATGATTATGTAATGATATCAAAACATTATCCAGCACATTTACTGGCCTTTGTTGGACCATCTGCGGACCTGTATGAAGCATATAAAAACAAGATGTGCTCAATTTTTGATGAAGTATTCCCAGGGAATCAGTATCCTGAGGAAGATAAAACATGGTATCCACCACAGACGGAGAAGTACAGAAATCATCTTGTTAACGTCTGGTTGAGAGATCATAGAGAGAAGATGAAACAAGCAAAGGAGAGATTGTTTAATTGCACTTTTGGGGAAGAACGATACGAATTTGAAGAATCTTTGGCAGATGGATTAGTGGAATATGGCATTCAACCAAATCCTCCTGAATGGTTAGAGTGGCCAGAAGATAAAGATTGGCCACCTTATTGGCTTGTAAAAGCTAGGCTAAAAGAGGTCAAACTGCCACTTTCAGACGAAGATTATGTGAAGATACACAATTATATAGCGTTAGCACATTTGGAACTAAAATTGATATCTGAAGAGTTGGAGGAAGCATACGAATTGAAGATGTGGACAATATTCTATCAATTATTTCCTGAAGATAATCTCGATAGGAAGAATTTCCCATGGTTCCCACCTCAGACAGAAGCATATAAGGATCATCCCATCAACGTAAGACTTAGGGAAAGACGAGAACAACTGGTCCTAACAATCGATCCCTTCCACTGCGGCAATCACATATTCTACATCATTTAGAAGATGTTCCTTGGCGCGAGCAGCAAGTCGGGTTTCGTCATATTGCAAAAGAAAATCTATCAGTTCCTCTTTATACATTTTGATTACACTGCATCCCCAATCTACCTGTTTCTTCTTAGGATGTTTCCAAATGGCTTGGTAAATGTCAGATAACAACATCACATGGAGCACATCTTTTTCTGGATTTGGTAAAGCATTATCAGGAGTATAACCCGAACTTGGTCCTTTAATGTCGTAATCAAAATTCTTTGAGTACGCATAGCCTATATAAACATCACATACCATATTTTAATCTGCTTATGTTTTTTCAAGTGCAAATATACAAATAATATCCTTAAATAGGTATAATCTGCAAGCCTTGCAACCCGTTATAGGAGTAACAAAATGATATAAACAGTTATAATTATGGATTTACACAGTATTATTTATTCAGAAGAGGCACCAAAGATTCAGTTGGTTATCAATGCAAAAGATTTACGTGATTTTGCTGAAGGTATGATGGCTTGGGGTATGAAAACTATTAAGGAACGCGATGAGCCTACTTACTACACAAGAGAAGAGATGCTCCAATTGCTGCATGTATCAGACCCGACATTGGCAAATTATCGTAAGAAAGGATTGATCCCTGAACCTGTAACAATTAAAGGGCGTGTCCTTTATGACAAGGCAAAAGTTCGTGAGGCCCTAAGCAATAACATAGTTGGTAAAATTAGGTATAAACTATAAAGAACCCCTGAACAGAAAGTAGAAAGGCTCTGCCACCTTCTGGAACCCCTGGCAAGACAAATGTTGAGGCAGGGCTGTCACCTCAAACCTTTCTGGTGCAAAGATAGTATAAATACTCTATTGTTCCAAATATTTACGCTTTGCAAGCCTTGCAGAAGGGTAGAAGTATGGCTTATTTTAAAAAGATGTGTACCTTTGCAGCATTAGATATAGTATTGGATACAGTTCCGTTTGGGCCATTTGTCCTATCGGCGTTGGAAGATGGACGCAAAGTATTGTTGGGAGCCGATAACCCTATTCTGCACTTCGGATGTAGGCCGTACTATATCTTTTTGTCGTATTACAATCTTCCAACCCTATAATTGAGTATCCCCCTGGTCAATAAAACCAGAGGGATTACTTTCAATCAATAGCCCATACACGAGGTCGCACCCAGTGCAGTCAGGATTGCACTCGCGATAGATACGATAATCTGTGCAATAAACTTTGCAGTCTCTTTCTTACTCATAACAATTCAGATTTTTAGTGTTTACTGTTTAATTTAGAACTGGGGGCAGCCCTTAGGCTGAACTGCCCCCAAGTTGAAGTTTACGCGGGCTGATCGTCTTCAGGATCCGTTGGGGTAGGGATGATACCGCTGCCACTATGTACCTCGGTACCTGAGCCTGCCGAAGGGTCGGTCTCTGAATCGGTTCCTGAGCCACCTGAATCTGGATCCTCCACCTCGCCAGAAGTTGAGGTTACACGCTTCACCTCCTTGCCGGTGCGGTCATAGCAGGTGATGAGGATGCCGGTGGTGGCGAGCTCATCCTTCAGATCGACACTCGGGGTGAAGATGATGCGGCGACTGGTGATCAGCCCGGTCTTCACG
>ONNY01000013.1 GCA_900319305.1 uncultured Prevotella sp. | reverse complement strand
ATCTTGGGCTTCGGCGCATAGCCATCGGTATAGATGAGCGCACCATCGTATTCGGGATGCTTGGCCACGAAGTCGATGAAGGGCTGGAAACAGGTGCCGCCACGTCCTTTGACCTTGATGTTCTCAGAGGCTTTGAGGAGCGTCTGCACTTCGCCCAGATTGACGTCAAACTGCACGACATCAATCTGCTTGATGCCGTATTTGAAGAAACGATTGATGGTGGAGTAGAAGTTCTTGAGGTCATTCTTAGTGATGCTGCCGCTGCAGTCGACTCCGATGATCAACCGGGTGGTGAAATCGTAACGGCTGCCCATGGCGTCGAAGCCAAAGCGACGGTTGGGGCGCATGCGTGTGAGCTTGCGCTTCTCAGAGAGAATAGTGGCGCGGAAGCCTGCCAGAATCTTACGGTAGTCGACGCGGGCCTTGGTGGAGGCGATGATTTCCTCTACCAGTTTCCCAGGCATGGAGCCCCATCCTTTCACGTTGCGGATGGTTTCGTTGATCTGGGCGGCCATGAGTTCGTCTTGCTGCCAGTTGGCAGCGATGTCTGAATTGCCATCGGCATCCCCGTCAGAATCTCCGGTCAGACTCATTTTAACCTGAGGAAGCATGCCCTGGATGCGGCGCGCATAGTACTCGAAGTGCTGGTTGGAGGGCAGTTCGAAATCCTGGGGTCTCTCCATCTGAACCTTCTGGAAACGGTAGGAGTCGCCAATGACACAGTTGCTTCCCAAGGCTCTTGCCAGGATGCTACAGCCGTCGGGCTGACGGTCGTAGGGGTGTTTCAGCAGGATGCGGATGACCTCTATGCGAAGGCGCTCTTCCAGTTCCCTGTCGGTGATGGATTCACACAGGTCGGGGTTGATCTCGATGACACCCTTGCCCACACGGACGTGGCAGGACATCTCTCTGTTTTCTGCCACCCGATGGGTGCAGAAAGCAGAGAACAGGGGTTCTTCGCTGAGAAACCAGCGTTCTGTTATTTGGGCTATTCGTTCCAGCATATTTTAATTACCTTTTGATTTGGAGGTTGAAGAGGCGGGAACCAGTGAATCGACAAACTCATTGAGCATGTCGTAGACCGATGAGGCGTTGACCACCATGAAGGCGATGGCCTTCTCATAGGTGCCCTTCTCGAAGATATTCGTGAAGTTGGCGAGTGCCTCTCGCTTCTTCTTCGTGCGGAGGAAGGTGATGTACTTACCGAGGCTGTCGGCGGCCTCCTTCTTCTCACGTTCGTTGAGTTTGGCGTTTTCGAGGTAGCGGAATATAGCCTCGTTGAGGATGGCATACTCGTGGAGCTGATACTTCTCCACAGTCTTGATGGTCTTGTCATACTTCAACAGGAGGTCTTTGCCCGTGATGACCTTGTGCTGCTGGACACTCTGGATGAAGGCGGCTGCTGCACCGACGCCCACGATGCCGGCGATGATGCGCTTGTGGATGTCTTTGATGGTGTCGACCTTGAGCAGGATGTCGGAGACATGCTTCCACGCACGACGGTCGGCGCTCTTGTCGAGGCCCTTGTATTCCTTGGTGTCGCCGTCGAGCCAGGTCGGGTTGTCCTGGATGAAGTTGACGACGCGCTCGTCGAGCTTCTGACCGGCAGCCCAGTTGAGCCATTCCTCCACGGTGGGCTTGAACTCATAGATGTTGAAACGGCTCACGAGGGCAGGGTCGAGGTCGGTGAGCTGGTATTCCTCACCCTCATTCACGGCTGATATCACGTGACTGCCTTCGGGCAAAGCCTTGCCTGCCAACTTACGGTTGAGGGTGAGGTCCATCACCGTCTGCAGGATCTCAGGACGGGCGCGATTCAGTTCGTCGAGGAAGAGCACGATCGGCTGACCGTCCTGGGGGAACCAGTAGGGTGGGGTGAAGTCGGTGCGCGCGGTGGCCTTTCCCGCTGCATCCTGCTTCTCCACCTTGGAGGGGATGCCGATGATGTCGCCCGGGTCGGCCATCTGTCCGAGGAACAGGGTGACTACTTTCAGCCCCTTCTCGTTGAAGAAGCTGGTGAGGATTTCCGACTTACCGATGCCGTGCTTGCCCACGAGCATGATGTTCTGGGTGGAAGGAGTCAACTCTAGTGTCTCCTTCAGTTCTGAAATATTAATCGATACTGACATAATTGTAAAAGTAAAAAAGTAAAAAGTAAAAAATTAGTGATGGACAAAGAAATTCTTTAAGCAACTCTTGCGATGGGCGTCGAGCAGCAGTTTCAGACTTTCGATCTGCGGGGGGAGCTTTTCCTCGTAGGATCCCCACCAGGCATCGATGTAGACCCCGACATCGGTGTTGGGAATCTTCACCCTGATCCTGGCGCGTCGCTTCTGTTCGACGATCACATACTTGAGTCTGGGGTAGTCCTTCATGGCCTCGGTGAAGATGGCCCTGATCTTGAGGAATGCCATGCGGTCGAGTTTGGATTTCTTACAGGCAAGATCCAGGACGGTATCCCATTCTTCGATGTATTTGTCGAGTTTATGCCTCTGACGTATCATCCACAGTGCGATGTCCGCTGCACGGAATGTCTTCAGGTACATGGCGGTGAGATTCTTCCCATTGACGGTGACTTGCAAGGAGTCGTGAACCTTCTCTACGTAGAGCGCGTAAGCGGGCGACAGTTTGAATACCAGTCTCTGGGTGTTGTTTTTAGCCTGATTCGGCAGTTCCAGTATGACGTCATCTTGGGGAATGTCGTCATAGCCAAGCAGGTGAATCTTGACTTCGGCGGGCGAAGGCGCTTTCGTGATGAAGGGTCGCTCGGGACCCAGGTCGTTCACCATTTTCATCTTGAGGAAGAAATGGAGCGCATCGTCGTTGCTCTTGCCTTCCTCCAACAACTTACTGATGTTGTTGTGAATCTGTGCTTTCGTGTATGTCATTAGTTCCATATTTCTTTTCAAGTTTTTAGGATACAGGTTTGAGGCCTTCTTCATCAAGGACGAAGGCGGTACTACAGTCGAGACAGGCATAGTGGGGCGTGATGATGGGCGTCCCGTCATACTGCCGCGTGTGGCCTACGATCTGATAGACATCTGGCAAGGGATCAGAGACGGCCAGCTCGTCGCTGTCGCACCATACGACACTCCCCGTGAGATACATACCCCAGCGCACGATGCCGACCTGACGAAGTGTCTCAATACCCTCGTCGAAAAGGAGCAGACGATTCAGGTGGATGGCATCAGGCTTACGGATCACTTTGAGGTTGCGCTTGAGCCAGGGCTGGTTCACACCGGCATGGGTGAAGAGATATTTCTGTGAGCCAATGGTCTCCTCATGAGCCAGATTAAACCGATCGCCCTTGGTAAAGAGGAGATGAAGAACGTCG
This sequence comes from uncultured Prevotella sp., assembly GCA_900319305.1. Lineage (GTDB taxonomy): Bacteria > Bacteroidota > Bacteroidia > Bacteroidales > Bacteroidaceae > Prevotella. The sequence continues at coordinate 17,874 of ONNY01000013.1, read as the reverse complement.
CTGTGCTTTTCGTCGTAACGATCGCAAGGACACATCTCGTGATAATAAGGGGAGAGATAGTGCAGGTCGTGATTACCGAGCAACAGGACCACCTGATCAGGATGGCGGTCGTAGAAGTCGATGATGTCCATCAGGCCATGCAAGGCAGTGAGTTCACCTATCCGCTCGTCGGGATAAGGATCCACATAATCCCCAAGGAATATGATCTTTTCATAGTCGCCCGAGGCCACGGCCGGTCGCCAGAACGACCTGCCATGAACATCGGGGATAATCAGTATTTTCTTTTCCATGCTGCAATGATACGCTTATGAGATGAAACCTATACTTCTTCTTTCCTTGCCACTCAAGAGTTCGGCACGGCAGTAGTCCTCAATCTCGTCGAGGGTGGCTTCTTTGCCCGAGAGGATGTAGTCGACGGCGCGCTTGCGGGCGATGTTCTCAATCTGACCACCCGAGAAGTCGAAGCGGGAGGCGAGGTGACGGGCATCGTCAGTGCTGAGGTCCTTCAACATGGAGCACCATATCTGCGTCTTGACATCGGTGTCGGGCTTATGGAACTCGACCTTGTAGAGGAAGCGGCGCTCGAAAGCGCTGTCGAGGTTGCTCGTGAGGTTGGTGGTAGCGATGAGGATGCCATCGAGGTCTTCCATCTCCTGGAGGATGATGTTCTGCATGGCGTTCTCCATCTTGTCGACGGAGTGCTGGATGTTCTCCGAACGCTTGTTGAAGAGCGCATCGGCCTCATTGAAGAAGAGGATGGGCTGCACCTCGCTATTGCGGCAGATGTCACGATAGCGGGCGAAGACGGCCTTGATGTTCTTCTCAGTCTCACCGACATACTTGTCGCGCATGCCGGCGATGTCGACCTGCATGAGGTCGCGTCCCGTCTGACGGGCTATCTGCAACACGGTCTCGGTCTTACCGGTACCAGGTCCACCATAGAAGAGACAGGCAAAGCCCTTGCGCATGCCCTGCTCCTCGAGTCGCTGCTGGATGGCGGGGAAGTTGTCCTGACTGAGCAGACTGGCGAGGCGGTCGATATGCTGTTGGTCGGAGGCATTGAAGAAGAGGGCTTTCTCCTTGATGGCCTCATGATTCTTCATGAAGCGGTTCTGATTGTTGCGCATGCGCTTACACTTCGTGTGACTGGGTGTGTAGGCGGAGAGCAACTCACTCTTGGCTCTCTGGGTGAGCATGTACTGCTCGTTGTCGGCCATGCCCTCGACGCACTTGTGCTCGATGAGGCCACAAACGATGAGCGGGTGGTCACCGTCTTGCAGATGCTCACGCATGAAGTCGCAATCATACTCCTCGGGGTAGAGGTCGCTGATGGTCTGGAAGGTGAGGCCTTCGCCGTCGGAACCTTCCCACTGGGCATAGTCAAAGACTATCATCAACAAGAGTGACTGGACGTGGATGTCGTCGAACTTCATCACCTCCTGACAGAGGGGCAGATGAGGATTGGCCTCACAGAGGCGCAGCATCCACTCTTCGTCTTCGCTGAAGGAGAGACGGTGGTCGTTCATACCCTTGTCGATATGACTCTCGAGTTTGTCGACGAACTGCTGCTCGGTGAGTCCGTCAATCTTCTCAGGTACGAAGGTCTGGTTGTGGCGCATGGCGGTGATGAGGCCGCGAGCCAATGCAAAAGCCTCATAGCGGTTTCCGAACTCATGCGAGAAACTGCGAACGAACCAGCGCTTCTTCACCATCTCATCAATCTCTTCGGTGTAGGTCATCATCTGCAGACGGGAGCAGTGGAGGAAGTTGCCCATCTTCTTCCAAGAGAGGGGTTCGCCTGCTTCAATCAGCATGGCCATGACGACTATCTGGATATCCGTGATACCCAGTTCACCACGGAGGTAGGCGAGGGGATTCTTCACCGACGCCCAGAATTTGTCGGAGAGTTCTGAGGCGCGTGCCTGGTCGAGCACACGGTTCAAAGCGGTGATGATGGTCCAGGTGTCGGGCTCCTTGTACTCCGGCTCTTCAAGGTCGTCCATCATAGGACCACCCATACGACCTAACTCAAAATCAAGGTCTGTTTCTTTCTGAATCTTTAATCTTCTTGGCATAATTCTGTGTGTTTATTTGTTTCTGATGGCAAAGATAAGGTTATGATAGGATTTTAAGGTCTCAGTTCATATGTATGAATTAATCGCGGATGGTGATCAGACCACCGTTGCCGAAGAGGTAGTCGCCGATGACCCTGACACTGCGCGGGATGGAGAGTTCGACGAAATGGCGGCAGGCCAGAAAAGCGCCCTCCTCGATCTCTTCGACACCGTCGGGAACCCTGTAACGGAGCTTATTGAAGTTGAAACGACAGAACTTCAGGGTCTTGCCATCCAGGGAATAGGCAACCCTGTCAGCATTGATATTGAAAGGCTCATCTTCTTCTTCGAGGGACTCATCATCCATCTCTTCCAGGGGTTGGGGTTCTCTGGCATTCTCAATCTGCATGATGGACTCAAGACAGACCGTATAAAAGGCGAGGGCATGAATGAGCATGGCCATATCGTAGATGTCGGTGGCATGGAAGAAGACGCTCGGGGTGTGGTTGTCGTAGTCTACGATGAATTCCTGGACTTCGTAGAACATGTTGCAGGTGTCGCGGAAGTCTTCGAGGCGCTGACGCGTGGGGTTGTCGATGGTATAGGTGAGGGTGAGGGCAGTGACGTATCCGTCGAAGAGGTCATAGGACAACTTCGAGTTGGCATGGACGTCGCCATTCCTGGACATGTGGTTGTGAATGATCACCAGTTTGTCGTTCACCCTTTCGTTGATGGCGTCGCTCAGCGCCGTATCTTCGTAATGCCCGAAAAGGAGCCCTTGTGTACTGACTAGTTTCTTCATGTGATTTATCCACGTAGTTTCCATCTTTTATTTAGGATGTTGATGATCTGGAGAGGGGAGGTTATACACTCGTGATTTGGGTCGGCGAGCATCAGTTCACGCTCTTCGGCTTTGGCTCCCCACAGACAGTGATAGGCTTTGATGCCTGCATTGTCTGCTGCATGGGCATCACATAGCTGGTTACCGAAGGCCAGTACATTCTCGGGAACCACATTGAGCTGCTTCAGCGCGTAGAGGAAGAGGGCAGGATCGCCTTCAGACTTCCTGATATGATGTCCATTGATGTTACCACCAATACGGTTGATGTTGGGTTTGGGGAAGACTTCTTTCAGTATGGGGTACTCGGATGCTTTGGCTTTGATTGCTACATTCAGCACCTGAATGTTGTTCCCCGACACAATGGCAGCCTGGATGTTGTTGGATTTCAGGAACTCGAGTACTTGCAGCCAACCATCGTAGAGCGGACTCTGCCTGATTTTTTCAAGGTACAACTTGTGAGCTTCTGCCCACTCTGGAGAGAACCTGCGCAGCCCCTTCCCCCGGACAGAGAAAAGATCGGCAGTCGTTGTGTCAAACAAGGTACCATCGAAGTCGATGAGCACCGTCGTAAAGGTTGGATTGTTTTTCTCTTGCATATTCATATTCGTTATATTTCTACCAGCAAATATAGTGCCAGAGTGGAGAATATGACTCTAGGTTATATATATAAATAGAAAAAAGATTTTTCTCAATTGTTGGTGATTCAAGAATAAAGTTGTATCTTTGCACCGATGTTTGAGAAGGATATAAAAGAATACGAAGACATCCGAAAGGAATATCAGCAGAAGCTGGCCGACAGGATGGGGAAGAATGAGTGGATGGAATACAATGAGATTCTGTTCTCTGCTCATTCGTGTGCCATTGAGGGTAACTCTTTTACTGTTGACGATACGCGAATCCTTCGCGAACAAGGAATGGCCATGATTCCTGTTGGACGCTCCTTATTCGAATGCATAGAGATGGCCGACCATTTCCGTGCTTTTGATTATATGTTGAGTCATTTGGATCATCCTTTTGATGAGCCCTTCTTGAAAGAGGTTAATCGTCTGGTAACAGAACATACCCTTTCTTATCGTGCACCTGAGGCAAAGGCAGGTGAATACACCACAGAGGATATGGCTGCAGGTGATACCATTTTTGGAGATCATGAGAAGCTCATTGCCCGGGTGCCTGCACTGATGACTTCTACTCAAAAGGCACTTGATGATGGACAACATCCCTTGGTTGTAGCAGCCAAATGGCATGGATATTACGAATATTTGCATCCCTTCCGTGATGGTAATGGGAGAACAGGCCGACTGCTCTCAAACTTTATCCTGTTAAGAGCTGATCACCCCATACTGATCATCAAACTTGAAGACCGAGCTGAATACATCTCGGCCCTCAAGAATATCCGAACAGAAGGAACTGATGAACATCTTATTGCTTTCTTCTTCAAGACCGCCATTAACCGCATGAAGAGCGAACTCGCCCAGAAGAGGAAGAATACTTTGCCAACGATGTTCTTCTAAGATAGAATTCTGGTGACTATTGGGAGAAAATTATTCAATAATGACGGTTTTGGTGGTGAAATCTGAGTAAATGATGATCTGAACGCCTTTCTCATTAGCAGCGCACGGACGGCCAGAGAGATTGTAACGGGCTACCTCCTCTGCTTCTTCAGAACGTGTTCTGTTTGTACTGATCGTGTTTACTACTGTGGGACTGCTTTCATCAAAGTAGATGCCCTGTAGAGAGGTGCAGCCTGCAAAGGCATCCTCACCGATGAAGCTGACTGTCTCAGGGAGATAGATCTCACGGAGATAGGAAGCCCCCTCGAATGCTCCTCTTGCAATGCGCCGACAGTTAGGATGGACATTGTAGGCGGTTGCTCTGCTACCTGCCGGGTAACGAACCAGGATCCAGTCTTTCGTTCCTTCATAGCCGACGGCATAAAGCACACCGTCGATGGTCTTGTACTTGTTCATGTAGGTCCCGTTGATGTAACCAGAAGCGAACTTGTCGATCTTCTCAATCTCTTGGGCATGAACGGCTGCGCTCATTGTCAGGGCCAGCAGTAAGGTCGTTATCTTCTTCATATGTTTGAATGTTTATTTAATACAATCTTCGGTTCGGCGGTAGGCCCAGGTGTACTTGCCACGAGAGTCACGCAGGTAGAGTTCTGGTGACAGGAAACCAGTAATCTGGAACTGGTAGGTGGTGTTACCCTGGGTGAACGTGATGTAATTACCGTCATAGCGCCACTTGAAAGTCTCAGCGTAGTAGGCTGATCCGCCACGTGCCTCCATGATGATGTCGGCCTTGCCATTGGAGAACATGCGTACTTCCTTGAATTCAACATTGCCCACAATCATGGGGTAATAGCACTGCCAGAGGCCGGGAAGCAGATCGGCTGTGAGCCGGTCGTAGCCTGTGCGACGATAATACTCGCTATCACTCTCTCCGTACAAATAGGGGCATTCGCAACTCATGATGAACAAGGCTGCTATCAAGCATAACAATTTGTATATCCGCTGTTTCATATTCATAAGTGTTTATCTGATTCTAGTGACAAATTTAGCCGACTGCCGTGATTTAAGGCCGGCTTTTTATAGGTATAAATGAAAAAGAGCAACCGGTGAGGGTTGCTCTGTTAGCGCAGGATGATCATATCAACGTAGTTTCCAGTTCTTGATGGTGCCATTGGGCCTGCGATAGCGATGTTCGGCCTCTTTGATGACACAGTGGAACGCAGGTTGTTCCAGCGATTGCAGGATGGTCTGCAACTCTTCGAGCGACATCTTATCAGCTGGTACGTGACCAAAGGTGATATGAGGTTTGAAGAGTCGTTTGTCGTAGTCGGCATTCAGACCGTCTGCCAGGATTCGTGCATCCTTGGCGAGTGTGAGGATCTGCTCAGGGACATTCGTGGGTGACAGATAGATGATGTGCTCGGCTCCATTGGTCGCCGTGAAGGCATCGATTTTATCGATGGTCATCGGTAGAGCGGGACAGGCCTTCGCCAACTTGGCGAATTCCGGGGTGAACGCTTCTGCGCATGCATCATCATCGAGGAACAGAATGGTCATGTGGTAATACAACAATTGCCACTTGCTGACAGGGATTCCTGCTGATTTGATTTTTGCCCGCGTCATTTTGGCCCAATCGGACCAAGCCGGGTCCCGTTTCACGGGAACATTAATTGCTAATAGATGTGCCATAATATGTATGAATTAGGTGGAACTAAAAATTGAGTCTGACGACGCAGCCCATGACGGAATAGTAGATGAGCGTGTCTCTGACTGTGAGGCCAGAGGCTTGCAATACTTCACGATAAGCCTTGAGCTGAGAAGCATAGAGACCTGCATAATGCTCGTTCTTAGGGTTTGGGTTCGTGATGGTTGCCTTGTCACCAGGGAAATTCTTGAAGTCAATCAGCACACACTCATAGTCATTGAGCATCCAGAGTAAGTCAATCTCTCCATGTACTACCTGACCAGGTAGAGGTTGAATGAACGGCACCTCATGCTTAATAGACGAAGCTTTGCCATAAGTGCCTTCCAACCAGTCATACAAATGTTCGATGGAAGAAATGACCTTGTCAACATCAGGTATGATTTCGTACATGTTGTTGCCATTGCGAATGCTGGTAGCCTTCTCCACATTCTCCTCGTGAGAAAGGGTAGGGTCGTAGACGGCAAAGATATTGTGGATACATGTGCCTGCAGCCGCTTGATTATATCTATCCGTATTGTAAGGTTGAATACGGCACTTGAGATCTTCAAGAATCTCAATATCTTCTTTCGCAAACTCTATCTGGGGCAGTTTGCTGGGAGACAGATACTTCGGCTCGCGCATAATCTCTGGGTTCTCAGGATACTGGTATCGAGAGAAATCCGTTGCTATGGTGGGTATGGCTTCAGGACAACCTGAGATGTCCTCATACGAAGGTGTCAGTTCATGATACTTCCACAGATTGACCGCACCGTTTTCCAACGCCCCTATAGAAATGCCTGTATTCCTAATCCAATGGAGTGTTGGCAGCGCATCCTTGGATGTCTGATGACTCAGAGTTGTCAGATAATCCCTTGCTCTGGTCACACCAACATATAATAAGTGGCGCAGCGCATTACGCTCCTTTTCTTTTAAGGCGTTATATACCTCCAGTTTCTTACATTCATCAATGATGGGCTGGGGTAGACTGGTGTTCCCGGCACTGACGACAGCTGGTAAGAATTGGATATAATAACCAAACTGTTCATTGAGTTCGGGATGGCGCAACTCATGGACACCCCAGAAATTCTTTTTCGTGAATTTGTTGTCGTCAAGACTATCATTGCTTAATGAAGACAATATCACGTAATTCCATTCCAGTCCTTTGGACTTATGGTAGGTTAATACCTTCACTGCTTCTGAGGCATTATCGATCTTACTATCGATCTCTGCATAAGAAAGATAGGTCAGTAAGCCACTGACAGATGCGCCAATACCCATCTGGAGACAATGCTCATCATATTTCTTTGCCAACGAACAAAGCGTCTGCAGATTCTGATGACGATTATCTACATCTCCCCATTTCCCGACTATTTCAGGAAGGGCTAAACCATAGATGATGCTATCAAGCAGGTCGCTGACAGACAGATTCCTGACTTTTTGCTTGAACTTCAAGAGTTTCTTTATCATCAGATTGTCTTCTTCCAACCAGATGTCATGGTCATCTGATAAATTGACAATATAGTCCAAGCGTTGTTGTAGGATATCTTGTGTTGGGACATCTTCCAAAAGTCGCAATAGATCTGCTCTGACGTGCTTGTTGGATGGATCAACCATAAACTTCAGCAACGTAAAGACCAGTTGCACTTCTGTTTGCTGGAGGATTTCATCATTCACGAAACAGACCGGAATTCCTTTGCTGTTGAGCGCTTTGGCAAAGGTCTTACATTCATCGTTCCTTAGGCAGAGAACAGCAATATCTCCAGGCTGAATAGGACGGAACTCATTTTTGTTTTTTATCTGAATAATGGTTTTACTTTCAAGTAACTGTTTGATGCGATCAGCCACTTTGTCTACAAAAGCTTCTGCGTTAGGAGCAAAGCAGTTCCAGTGGGATAGGGGATAAGAGAACTGATCCGATTCCTGACGAGCAGCTTCGAGTTCAACGTTTTTCTTGTCGATAATACCATCAAACGCGCGAGTAAAACACTCAGTAGCAAGATTGACCAACGGCTCTCTGGTGCGCCATGATTTGGGCAACTTGTCATAGGTGAGGTTAAGCGCAGGATCCCTATGCTCATCCATGAACTGCTTGGTGATCTCGTTGACCAATTCTACATCTGCTCCACGGAAACCGTAGATGCTCTGTTTGGGATCACCCACCCAATAGCTTTGCTCCATCAAGTCTGAGAGGAGCTTGAATATCTGCAATTGTATGGGGCTGGAATCCTGGAACTCATCCACCATCATTAACTTGTAGGTGCCTTCTATCTCTTTCTTGACCTGAGGTTTGCCAAGTAATTCGAGAAACAGGCGTTCCATGTCATTATAGTCAATGATGTGGCGTTTAGCTTTAAATTCGTTAAAACCATCTTTCCAATCCTTGGCTATGCCGAAAAGGATGTTTATCGTCTTCTTCATCATACCCCCAGGACTATCATCGCCTACTGAAGATGTCTGGTATGCTTTTAGGTTGTCAATCAGAGCATCAAACTGATCATCACCAATGATGGAAATCAGGTCTATTCTATTCCCTTTTCCCATATAAGGCTTGTCTTTTGTCAGTTCCTTATACAGTTTCACGATAGTAGCATAGGTAACGGTTTTGTTTTTCAGGCCATCTAATATAGGTTGAATTTTGGGTTTCGCAGAGGGACTGTATCCATCAATTTTTGAGGCAAGTGCCTGGGTGAATGCGTTAAGCAACTCGCGGTTGAGCGATGTATTACTGTTATATACTTGATCTACGACATGACAACTATCTGCTTTACTTCGTTCAATATCGACATCGTAGTTGTTGACCTTGTCAATGATGTCAAGAAGGTGGTCTTTCCAAAAATCGAGTTGGAGCTGGTTTTGCTCTCTTAAATCAAAATAAGTACAATACGAGCGAAGAGATTCGAGTTCTTCCAGATCCACATAATCACCCAGTGATTCGCTGATATAGACCTGAAGATCGTCATCTGACATCACCTTCATATCGGGAGAGACGCCAATGAGATACCAGTACTTCTGGATAAATCTTAATGCTACAGAATGAACTGTGCCAATGGTGGCAGAATTCAATTCTGCCGCCACATCGGCATGATGGTCTTTGTAGAGACGTTCACGCGATTTCTCCCTGAATTCAGAAGCGGCCAATTCTGTAAACGTGGTGAGAATCACCTCTGAGGGCTTGAAATCTCTCTTCCCAAGTTTCTCAGACAGGATTTCTGTCAGTCTTGTTGTCTTGCCAGAGCCGGCTCCGGCATTGATATATTGAATATTCTTCATACGAGTCTTCCTTTTAAGATGGGGTGTGTAGTCTTGATTTCTTTTGGATCTTCGGGTATGTCCCAGTTGGGCTTCTGCTTAACAAAGGGCGGTTTGTCTGCTTGTACGTAGGGACAACTTTTCTTATCTTTGGTTTTGTATGCGATATCAAGTGGATAAAGTGGTTTGTCCGGATCTGCTTTCGTATTATAATCCAGTTTTGCAATCTCTTCCAGTTCACTCTCTTCCAAGAAACCGGCATCTAATTCCGAACGTCGATAAACATAAGAATTCAGAATCTCCTTATCCAGCCTTCTGTCCTTGGCTTCTGTCTTGACTTTCACAAAACGGATATGATCCGACTCAGGGAAATCAGAAGTGAATAATGTCATCTTTGGAAAGAGATAATAGGCTACACCTGCTACATTCTTACCGTAGTGTATTTTAGCGGCTTGCTTATAGAGCTCTAATTGTATGGACTTGTTTTCTTCCAACTTGGTCATGAATGATTTCCCTTCAGACCATTTGAAGTCAAAGATTACAATCTCGTCTTGAACATTCTTTAATACCATATCAATACTTCCATCAAAAGCTCCGATGGTTTCAAGGTTGACATCAAACTCAACTTCACCACCAACTGGTTTTAGATGAAGCTTTCGAATCATGCTTGCCAATACGGATACACTTTCTTTAAGAATGGATTTAAACTGTTCGCGTATTAGTTTGTACTCTGGCAGTAGGAGAATCGCACCTGTTTGTTGGATGGCGTCATCCATCAGATGGTTAATAGTGCCCTTATCCAGTTTGTCGTATTCATCGGGCATCTGTTCGCCATACTGATCAACAAGCATCTTAACGAACAAGTGGGCGACTAGTCCCTTGGTGTTATCAAGATCTGCGAGTTGTCCAACTTGGGGCTCATTGAGCTTGAGCAGATGACTCAGTGCATAGTCGAATGGGTGCTGGATCAGCGCATTGATACTTGACTGACTCTCCTTATCACGCTTAAGACCAGCCAACGCATTAGAGAGCTGATAACTGGGTTGTGGCTCAAGATGGATGATCTTGCCTTCTTCTTGGTGGAGATTGGGTTCTTCATTTTCTTTAAAACGATTGTTCCACTCTTCTTTATACAGCTGCTTTAACTCTGTCACCAATGGATGTTCTTCCTGGCGCGCATTGCCATCAAATTCCCATGTAACAAGGATTAAACTGCCTGCATTTCTTAATGCATCCATCTGTATCTGATGCTGCTGCGTAAAGAAAGTGGATTTGGCAGGAATCGTTATGCCATTTTGTTTGAGCATCTCACATTCAGAAGTATTGAGGAAATCAAAAGGATATATAGGGGCGGCGCATCCCACGCATCCTAACCAACAAACCTTTTTCGCATAGTCAGCTAATTGTGTTACACCTGCAATAACATCAAAAGCGTCTTTCTGTGCCTTCATGTGGGTGAAGGACTGTGGGCGATAAATACCATCTACTTGACCTTTCAATTCATCAGACGAGATGTACCCTTCATTGGGAAGAATATCAAGTAACGACCTGCAGAAAGAAGCTAAAGCGATGAGTTGTTCTTTCCTTTCGTCATCTACCTTATCAGAATATATTTGCTGATCACACCAATGAGCCAACTTCCCAGTATAAGTCCTAACATCACTCACAAGGATTTTGTCAGTTGAGTAGTTCTTTTTGATCATCTCGATGAATGCCAGCTTCTCGTCACGTTTATCCTTGTCGTCCTCATCAGTGAAATCATATTCATCAATGGTCTTTTGCCACGCTTCATTGATACCACCTTCATCTGCCAGTACACGTGCTAACTTGTAGGATACGCCACCTAAGGGATTTCCAGGAATCTGCAGATAGGACAGGAGGTTATAGACATTAATAGGACGGGAAAATAATGACATTCCCAACTTGAAAAGCTGCAGCAATTGGGGATTGCTGTTCTGAGATTTAGAATTAACAGTAGGCTTTCCCATAGCAATGGCCATATCGTTGAGGATACAGTTGTCGCTACTGATGGTTACGTCAACGTCCTTGATAGCATCTGGCTGGGAGAGATACCACTGATAGGCTTTATCGCGGGTCTTAAAGTGATAGACTTTGAAGTCGGTTGGCATATCACCTTCATTCGTCACATAATTGACGGTTGTCTGATTGGCCAATTGCTCAAGTGTAGACTTGATTACTGCAGGAATCAACTTCTCAGTATGGACCTCAATCCCATCATCCTTCTCGAAGATGGTATGATCTTTGAGATAGGTAGTAAGATCCTGCCAACGCTGGGCCACATGCTTTCCAGCAACTCCTTTGACAATCTTTGCTAATGCTTCGAGTTTGTCGGAATCGACTTTGGTGTCTGGTGTCCAACCTGCCATCAACAGGTTGTCGGTCCATGCCATCAATTGGCGAGCGACGCCCACTTCGTCGGTCATGAATGACTTCTTGAAAATGGTTCCTTCCACATTCTTGCTTAATGATTCATGGAATGCAACTAAACGCTCGGGCTCGGATTGCTCCAAGGCAACAATGCCTGCTCTCAGTTCGAGTTCGGAAAGCAATTCTGTAGAGCCACAAACCTTCAAGCCAAGGAGTTGACCTTGGCGTTGTTGTAGGTTGATGTAGCTTGTAGAGTTAAACTCTGGTGAATAGATTATTGTCATATCTTCATCGGATTTATTAGTTTATGCTGCAAATATACATTTTTATTCTGAAATATGCAACAAATTATATGTATGAATGTTTATTCCACTTGTTGAAGATCTCGCGGAGCTCCTGGGGGAGTTTGTCGTAGCAGGCGAGGGCGATGTCCTCGGGAACGGGCATCGTGGCGGCAGCGATGTTACCGGTGATGCAGGCCATCGTGTCTGTGTCGCCACCAAGGGAGATGGCGCGGATGACGGCATCCATGAACGACTCCGCTTCGAGGAAGCAGATGATGGATTCGGGCACGCTCTTGTCGCAGGCGGTCTCAAAGGCGTAGTCAGGACGGATCTCATCGGTGGTGCGATGGAGATTGTAGCCGAAGGTCTGCTCGAGGTACGAACGGATGTCGTCTTTTGACGACCCTGTGCGGTTGAGATAGATGGCGGTGGCGACGGCCTGGGCACCTCGGATGGCTTCAGGAGAGTTGTGAGTGACTTCGGCGGTGGTCTTCGCCAAGGCCAGACATTCATCGAGCGAGTGGGCATACCAGGCTACTGGGGCTACTCGCATGGCGCTACCGTTGGAGTAAGCACCATATGGCGCACGATCGGGAGTTTTAACCCATTTCTGGAATTTCCGACCGAAGGAGTTCACCTGATAACGGTTGGCGAAATGTTTGAAGAGGTCGATAAGCGTGTCTTCAGAGTGCCCAGGATCGTCCATGAGCCACTTGGCGATGGCGAGCGAGAGGATCGTGTCGTCGGTATAGGTCATGCTCTTCAGCACTTTCATTTCTTTCTTGGCAGCGAGTTTCTTCACTTTCTGCTTGTCTTTCTCAAGTTCATATTTCGAGCCGAGCACTTCACCACAGATGCCACCGATGAGGCCAATCTGAGGGAGATGCTCTGGGGCGGAGCGTTCCATTCGTTCGACAGTGATGTGACCATCGGATGTCTTGGTGAAACGGAGGTAACCACCCAACCAGTTGATGTAGGCACTATTGAGCAAGTTGACGTCGGCAGGCTCGCCGCGCAGCCATTTCTGCCACTCGGCGTACCATTTGGCACCATCGCGGTCGAGTTCCTGTTTGCGATAATGAGGATTACCGTAGCGATATGTCAGGAAGTCGCTGACGATGTGTTGAGGGTTGTTGAGGTATCCGTTTTCGGGGACGATGATCTTAGCCTGTTCCTTGGCGGCTTCAGGACTATCGTCGAAATGGGCCATCAGACTGGCGGCTTCGATATTACCGAAATGTATCCCCAGGATGTCAATACCACTGCTGATGGTGTTGAGGTTGAATCGATTGGTATAGGCTGGTGTTCCGGCAGTCAGTGAGAGCGGACCATAGAGCGCGAAATCATCCTGGAAGTGGGCTTCATCGCGCAGGGCACCTTTCACGATACCACCCTTGTTCAGGGGATCGTTGGGATTAGAGCCGAGCGCCTGTTCGCCGTAATGGGCAACGAACATACACATCTTGTATAGCAGGTCGATAGAACCCAACGGTGAGTCGATGTCGGTGCGGATGATGACGACTGGCAGATGACCCGGCATGCGTTCGAGCACATCTTTGCAGAGGGCTTCTTCGCGAGGGGTAACGAGAACCACGAGGGCACAGTCGGTCTGCGGGTGCTTGTCGCTTTTGATGAAGTTGGAGAGTGACATGAAGCGTCCGTGACACTCATCGCGGAAGTCGGAGATAATGCATGAGGCCAGTCCTGCTTCGGTCATGTTGCTCTCCATCTTGTGGGCTACGGGTTCGCCATAAGATCCATAGAGCACCGTGAATTGTGAGATCTGGCTGAGGTCGGGTGGGGCGACGGTGCCATCGATAGTGCGATAGGTGAAGTTGTCGTCGAGATTGTCGGAGAGGGCCAATCTGCCGACGAAGTCGCTATCGCCCGTGAAGGCTTTATATAATAAGGAGAAATAGGCGAACGTGCCGTTCACGCTAATGAAACCGTGAGGAAGATCGAAGGGACGGTTGATGAGGCCATCGGGGCAGACTTTTTTCATGCGGCGCATGTTGTCGTTCTCTTTCTGTTGCATGGTGAAGCAACAACTGTGCTCCGGGTTCACGCTGGCCATGCGGTCGGCGATGTACACAGCGTCTTGGTTCATCAGCGACTTGCTGATGAGGAGGAGTTTGGAGTTGCGCAGCGTTGTGTCGGAGAGGGAGTTGCACTGATAAGGTGTCACTACTCTGCCCAGACCACAGTTGGTTCCGTAGAGGAGTGCGGCATATGCGGCAGAGGAGTGAGATCCACCATGGCCCATCGTGATGAGTGGGCGTTCGGGCTCAGTGAACAGGAACTGGCGCAGAGGTTCTACATCGGTCTGCTGAGCCTGTTCCAGGTACTTACGTGTGTCTTTCAACAGCTCACTCATCAAGGGCTTCTTGCCCCGGGCGAGTGGTTTCTTAGGATTGTTTTTCTTTGTTGTCATTTCGTTCATCGGATTGTTTTATGCTGCAAATATACGATTTAATTTTGAATCTGCCAACCATTTATAGGTATAACTATTGATTTTTGTATTCTTAAAATCCTTACCTTTGCAAGCGGAAAAAGATAAGTTGTTATGGATACAAATGTACATTTAATTAGTAAAACAGGCGAGAAGATTGTAGTACCACACAAGGATTATAATGATTCTGAAATGCTGAAAGATGGTAAGTATGATGATTATGATCTGGATATTGATTGGTATCTGGCTAATGGATATAGTAAAGCAGAAGATATGTTTAGGAGAATTGAAAGAGGATATGGTTTCATTTCCCAAGAAGAAATTTACAATAATGAGTGGCTCACGATAGATGAAGCTAAAAAAGAAACAATGGAAGTAATAAAAAAGGAATATGACGGAGATTTGTTCAGATGAAATGCTTGCGATATTAAAAGAGCAAGAAAGAAGGATTATAGAGTCTGATTCGCGTAAGATCCAGACCAGGGAATTCAAACTGCATCCGAAGATAGATGTAGAGGAGTGTTTGCGTAATGGTTATATCTCAGCTGATGATTACCGAAAGACCCATCAATAAAGAGGAGGGGTGATATGAAAAAAGAACAAGACTTGATACCTTATATTGATGATAATAGTCAAATGGGATATAAAAACCTTCAAGGTCAGATTGTGATTCCTGCCCAATGGAATATGGTTTATGATTTCCATGAAGGGTTGGCTATGGTTCAAAATTTGCAATATGGTTTTATTGATAAGACTGGGAAGGTTGTTATTCCCTTAGAATGGGACAATTGTGAATCTTTCTCAGAAGGTCTTGCTGTAGTTGAAAGAGATGGGAAGTGTGGTTATATTAGTAAATTAGGAGAACTGGTAATACCTTTAGTATGGGAATACGCGCATCCGTTTTATAAAGGGAGAGCGATAGTTTTTGATGATAAGCAAAGATATATAGATAAAGAAGGGAATGTAATATGGACAAGGGAAACAACTGCCCCTCAAATGATTAAAATAAGTGATAACTGTGAAATGGATATCAATGACATATTGATTATTGAGGATTTGAAAGAATTAGGAGAGGTTGACACTTTCGAAGAATTCTTCAAAGCCATAGACGATATTATTGAAGGCAATGGGAAGGAAGGTTCATCTGATAAATAAGGAAGGTGACAAATTGGTAATTATAATAAATATGGAGATACAAAAGGATAAACTCCCTATAATAACGGACGAAGAGTTGAAGGAAATAATGCTTCCAACTGATAAATTAGTTGAAATTGCTCTAAATGATTTTGATGAGCAGTTGAGGTTGGATAAGATGAAAGAGTGGAGTGCTGAAGAACAATCAAGATACCTATGCCCCAATGGTGTTATGACGATTGAGGAATTTAGAGCACTAGGGCACAAAATGATAGATGAGTTTTATGATGAACAGAATGAAGAAGAATAAGAAGTCAACAGTCGAGGTTATTGATATAACCGGGAAGATAGGTAAATATGTGACATTAGAGGAGTTTATGGTAAGAACTGCGTATATTGAAGAAGGGCAAAGTGATGAAAATAAGTAAAAACAACGAGTTTTATTTGGAAATTTACTTGTTTCTTCGTATCTTTGCACCTAAATAGTAAACAATATGGATTATGACATATCTCAATCAGTTTCACAAAGAGGCAATGGAACGTACGATGAAGAAAATCGTAGAATTCAAGAAGTCTCCAATGAACTCCAAAGACTTTGCCGATTATATGAGGAGGAATCTCGAGAAGGCAAAGCAAATGGAAACGGCTTTGAAATAGAGCAGCGTGTAGCAGAGCATTTCTCCAAGTCTGCTGGCATATGGATACCTATGGATAATATCTTTGAACTTGGAATTCCTGGACCTAGTGGTAATGAGAACGAAACGTTTGTAGCTAAAAACACAATTTATAAGGTTAATAATTTGTTGAATAGTGGAGGTATCTGTAAGTTGCTGGACAAAATTCTGCTTCATAATCTGATTTTTCCAAATACAGCTTATAGAATCCATGGTTTCACTGGATATGATGGAAGAACCATCATGCCTGTTTTAGAACAAGATCGTATTTGTGAGGCAGAACCAGCTACTCAAATTATGATTGATACATATATGTCGGCTTTGGGATTTGATAAAGATGGTGAAATTGGGCATTATAGGAACAATTTGTATATTGTTTGGGATGTAGTTCCTCGTAATGTCTTAGTAGACAAAGATGGCGATATGTATGTGGTCGATGCAGAAATAGCCAAAAACCAATAACTCAAAGCATATTCGTCTGAAGATATCAAGCCCCAGTCTGAAAAAGATTGGGGCTTATAGGTATGACTTTTGATTTTTGTATTTCCTAAAATCCTTACCTTTGCAGGCGAAATAGAATAAGATATGGAAGAAGCTTCAGAATATAAGTTGCAGGACTTGGATGAATTGTATGGCTATATGTGGCTTAAGCTTGATGTTACAAACATTGACGCAGATATGTTCGTTGATGACGGAGAAGCATATATTAGAGACAACCACCTACCATTGCTTTTTGTTCGCAATGGAAATGGAAGAGAAATAACAGAGTTCATACCAATTTCAATATCAAAAACACCTACAATACTTGATAAGGATATAGTTATAAAGATTGACTCAAATGTAATAAAACAGATAATAGGATTTATAAAAGTGAATTACGAAACACTAATGGCTTTGGCAAATGGAAAAGTAAGTGTAGAGAATTTTGTATCAGCCTTGAGAAATGAAAAAGAAAAGTAAGTAAAAGAAATAGAATTCAATGAAAAAGGTTAATTACTCGGAGTACGAAGGAAAGTATGATGAGTGTATTAAGGAGAGACTGGAGAAGGATCCGGAAAGTGTTGATGTTGAGATGATGAGGGAGAATCTCTATGGGTATACGTTTACAAAGGCGTATGCCGAGGGAGAGATTCCTGATGAATTTTCAATGGACTATTGGGAAGAACGTCAATTGGAAATCGACTTGGATGATCCAGAAGAGATTGACTTTGAGTCGATGATAGGTGATCTGGACCTGACATTCAATAAGGAGGATGATAGTCCTTATTATGATGTTTCGCCTCAAGAGAAGTTAATCCTGGAAACGATTGACAGCACTGGTGACGGAAAAACACCAGAAACAGCCCTTTGTGTGATTGATGTTCACCAGGAGCATGAGTATATCCAGCGGGTAGTCAGACTCAGTGTCTTACAACTCGTCAGACAAAGTGTGGCAGGTGGGATAGATTGTCTGGAGTTGAGAGACTACGACGGCCGCATCGAAAAGGTATATTTCGATATCAGCCGTCGTTTTGAAGTGGGTTAATTGTAAGCGAACTATTTCAAATACTGAAGGAAACTGAGGGCATCATCAGGAAGATGATAGTCCAGCTTGCCGGTGTCGCGG
>ONNY01000054.1 GCA_900319305.1 uncultured Prevotella sp. | reverse complement strand
TCTATCTTGACTTCAGGAATATCCTGGACTATTTCGATGAGGATGACACGTTTATCTTCAACGATACGAAGGTGTTCCCGGCCCGTCTTTACGGCACGAAGGAGAAGACCGACGCCAAGATCGAGGTGTTCCTGCTGCGTGAACTGAATCCTGACCTGCGTCTGTGGGATGTGCTGGTTGAGCCTGCCCGTAAGATCCGTATCGGCAATAAACTCTTCTTTGAGGATGACGGTCCGATGGTGGCTGAGGTTATCGACAATACGACCAGTCGTGGACGTACGCTGCGTTTCCTCTATGACTGTCCGCACGACGAGTTCAAACGTGAACTCTTCGCCTTGGGTGAGGCTCCGCTGCCCCGTTATATCGTGGATAAGCGTGAGGCTGTGCCTGAGGATATGGAGAATTTCCAGACCATCTATGCCAAAAACGAGGGTGCTGTGACGGCACCTGCCAGCGGTCTGCACTTCAGCCGTGAGTTGTTGAAGCGCATGGAGATCCGTGGCATCAATTTCTCCTATATCACCCTGCACTGCGGATTAGGTTGTTTCGATCCCATCGAGGTGGAGGACCTGACGAAGCATAAGATGTCGTCAGAACAGATGTTTGTGAGCAAAGAGGCCTGTGAGATCGTGAATAAGACGAAGATGAACGGTCACCGTGTGTGTGCTGTCGGTGTGAGCACCGCCCGTGCCACGGAGACGGCTGTCGGTACTGATGGCTACCTGAAGGAGTTTGAAGGCTGGACTAACAAGTTTATCTTCCCGCCCTATGAGTTTGGTCTGGCCAACGCCCTGATTGCAAACTTCTATCATCCTGAGTCAACGATGATGATGATCCAGTGCTCTTTCGGTGGCTATGACCTGGTGTATGAGGGTTATAAGAAGGCGTTGAAGAACGGCTATATGTTTGGCTGCTACGGCGACGCCATGCTGATACTGGATGACTAAACATCATGTATATCTGGGACTGGGGAGCAACCTCGGCGATCGCGAAGCGGTGCTCCTGCAGGCCATCAAACTGATCGATGAGCGGGTGGGGCAGGTGCTCCGCCGCTCTTCGTTTATCGAGACAGAGCCCTGGGGTTTTGAGTCTGAACACCGATTCCTCAATGCGGCCGTCTGCTGTGAGACTGCACTCACGCCGCGCCAGGTGCTGCAGGCGACGCAGCAGATAGAACGGGACTTAGGTAAGCGCAAGTGCCATGCCACGAAGCGCCAGAAAAAAATCAACTATCAGGACCGTCCTATCGATATTGATATCTTACTTTTTGACGACCTGATAGTTGATGAACCTGATCTGAAGATTCCTCATCCGCTGATGCATCAGCGTGAGTTCGTGATGAGGCCCCTGAACGAGATCAGAGGCCCCCAATCACTTTAGAACTTATAGTCGATACCTACGCCGATCACATGGTTCGTGCGGCTGTAGATCTCTGTGCCGGTATAGGGTGTACCCTGATAGTTGGCCTGTGTCTTGTTGTAGTTGCTGTAGAGCGAGCAGAAATAACTCACGTTCAGACGTGCTTTCTCATTGATGTTCCAGGCACCGCCTAAGCCAAGCGACCAACTGTCGCAGGCGAACGAGGTGTTCTGCTGGTATTCGTCGGAGAGACCGTAGTCAGTACGCTGACCACCGCAACTGATGGTGAACTTCTTATTGATGTCGTATTCTATACCTGCAAGGAATTCGTTTGTGCCATGTTCCAAGGTCTTTTGACGGTCACCGGCCATCTTGGCGTGCCTATCATCGAAGAAGTGGTATTCAAGTGCGGCACGAAGTTGCGGGGTGAAGTCATAGCCAACGGCCACAGCCAGCAGTGAGGGCATGTCGTAGCGGGTCTCGGCACCGTCCTGGTAAGCGGCTACCTTGTCGCCAAACATCTGAAGGGCGGCTGCACCTTCGATGTAAGGCACCTGTGCGGCCGTTTGCGGATCCGTGTTCTTGATGCGGGCTGAGAGGGTACGGGTGTCGTTCTCTGTGGCAATCTTGGTACGGAACTCATAGCGGGCACTGACGGTCAGGTTGTCGTTGTGGTAGTCGAAACTCACAATGGGAGCAAAGCCCCAACCACGCTGGATGCAGTCGAGCTGCAGGTCGATGAGGTCGATGTTATTGGGAACGGCCGTCATATTCGCATTCACGAATCCGCGATTGTAACCATCGTAGTAGTTGGCCCTGATGCCAATGGCAGCAGAGAAGTTGTCGTTGATCTTACGCGTGATGTTAAACTGGGCACCGTAGATATACTGCTTACCCTTCATGTTGGAACTGTAGTTGTATTTGTCGGGCATCATACCGGCTTGTGCCAACAGCGCCCGGATGGGTACTTCGAACATGGGGATGCCCTCGTCGTATTTCACGAAACCACCGCTACCCACGATACCGATCATGGCGGAGAAAGCCCAGTTCTGCTTCTTGTAGGCAGCGAAGAGCGCCGGCACGATGGGCGCAGAGGCTACACCGTTGTACTTTTTGTCAAAATTAGAACCCAGGAAACCGGGAACACTGCAATCGATGTCGCGGTTCTGCCAGGGCTTCTGGAAGTTGAGTGAGAGTTGCCAGCCCTCATGACCCCAGGCGAGACCTGCGGGATTACTGTAGGCAGCGTCGATCTCCGTCGTGGCAGCACGTGCGAACATACGGTCGAAAGCAATGTGATAGTTTGTGTTGGTCATCAGTCCACCTGCATGGACGGTGCTTGCTGTGGCGAGTGCCAGCAAAGCAGAAAACAGTAATTTTCTCATCATTTTATACTTGTTCTAATGGTTTCAGGGTGCAAAGGTAGCAAAAAAAACGTTAAAAACCGACAAAATGAAGAGAAAATTACGTAAAATGAACAAAATTGTTTACGCTGTCCGTTCGTTGAAGCGATCAAGCAGCCACTGTTTCTGCTCGGCAATGGTCATATGGGAGTTGTCGAGTTCAATGGCATCATCAGCCTTGCGCAGGGGACTCACCTCACGATGGGAGTCGATATAGTCGCGCTCCTGCACGTTCTTCAGGATGTCGTCGTAGTCGGCAGGCATCCCCTTGGCTTTCAGTTCGTCGAAACGGCGCTGGGCACGTACCTCAGCGCTGGCAGTGACGAAGATCTTCAGTTCTGCATCGGGGAAGACGGTGGTGCCGATGTCGCGACCGTCCATCACAACGCCCTTGTCCTTGCCCATCTGCTGCTGTTGGGCTACCATCGCCGTGCGTACGAAGCCGACAGCCGCAATGGGACTGACATGGTTGCTGACTTCCAAGGAACGGATGTCGTCCTCCACGCGTACATTATTCAAATAGGTGTCGGGACGTCCTGTCTCTGGATTGAACTTGAAACTGATCCGGATGTTAGGCATCTCCTGTTCCAACTCCGCTGTCTTCACGCTGCCATCGGCATTGAAGAGATGGTGCTGAAGTGCATAGAGGGTGACAGAACGGTACATAGCGCCCGTATCTACGTAGATGTAGCCCACTTCGCGGGCCAGATCCTTGGCCATCGTGCTCTTTCCGCATGAGCTGTGGCCGTCGATAGCAATAGTTATTTTTTTCATAATGCGTAAGATAAATTAATCAAAATAGACGAGGCACTGACATGGTATTTGCCATATGCCACATGGAGTTTGAAACGCTCCAGTTGAAGACCTGCGCCGGCAGAGAATCCTGCCCCGTGGGAGGAGGAACCTTCATTGTCGTTGATTTTCATCTGATCAGCCCGACGGAAGTTATAACCCGCGGCAATATAGATGTTATGTCCTAACAGGACATCGGCTCCCAGGGCGAAATGATGGCCGAAGCCTTCGCTCCAGTCGTTCAGCCGACTGAGTGTGGCAGAGAGTCGGAAAGGGGACTGTCCGATCCGTTTGGTCGCTCCTATCTGCAGGTCCAGAGGGATTCGCTCGAAATGGTCGTCGTAGGCCTTGACCTGTCCGCCCAGATTACGTGCCACAGCCGAGAGACTAAGGTCAATATCCTCGTTGAAGTAGTTGAGACCTAAGTCCACGGCTACCGCCAACGCATTATAGCCTGAAATGTAAGACGTGATGAACTTGGCGGTGATACCACCGCTCAGTTCGTTTGTCAGGGCATAGGCAAAGGTGCCCCCCACGGCTATGTCACGGGCGGAGAAGGTGCCGAGATCCTCTCCTTCGGGTGTGGTCTGTTTCATCTCGCCATAGTCCATATACTGTGCGGTGACGCCCCAGGTGCCTCTGTCGCCAGCCCCTTTCATAAAGGCGGCACTGGCGGTCTTGGCCCCTTCCATGTAAGTCATGAAATTCAGGTTGATGCTCTTGTCGCTGACGCCATTGATCAGAGCCGGGTTGTGGAAGATCAGGGCGGGATCGTCGTCGGTCAGTGTGATATTATCGCCGCCGACTGCTGCCACATGAGCACTGACAGGCAGGCGGAGAAAATTGTAGGAAGTGGTGCTTTCCTGCGAGAAAGCGGATAATGAGAAAATGAGAAAATGGAATATTGAGAAAAGAGCAGCGGACAGGCGATGGGACAAAGTCTTGTGGACTCTGTTCCAAAAAGTTCTCATCTCCTCATTTCTATCATTTCTCATTCCTTTTTCCTTAAGTTGTGCGCAAAATTACGAAATAAATCTTAATTTCTTAACCTTTTCACTTCTCACTTTTCACTTTTCACTTCTTTTTTATATCTTTGCACCCGATTTAAGAATATAACGGCAGAATGCCGGATTTATTATGGAAGTCAAGAAAAGTCGTGGGGCAGATCTGGAGAACCTGCGGGTGCAAGGGTTCCTGTTGGGATTGGTCGTTGTGCTCGCAGCCTTGTTCGTGGCCTTGGAATGGAACAGCAGCGACAGTGGCTGGGCCTTCTTCGAAGCGGATGACGATCTGGAGGCAGAGATGGAACTCTCTCCGCTGAAGCGCGATAAGGATGAGATCCCGATGATGCTTCCTCAGGAACAGCAGGTGGAACAACCGAAATCAGAGCAGTTGCGTCTGGTAGATGACGATGTGGAACTGACCTTTGAACCTGAACCAGTAGAACGTCCAGAGGAACAGAAAGATCAGAAAGCGGTCGATGAAGATAAACCGGAGGTTGTGGATATGTATAACGAACCTGTGGATTTCCGTGTGGTGGAAGACCTGCCGCAGTTCCCAGGAGGCGCCTCGGAGTTTATGAAATGGTTGACGAAGAACCTGAAGTATCCGGCTTCTGCCCAGAAGAAACAGGTCAGAGGAAGGGTAGTGGCCCAGTTTATCGTGAATACTGATGGTAGTGTGAGCGATCTGGAACTGACGGAACATCTGGAGGCCGCCTGTGACCGTGAGGTGTTGCGTGTCTTGCGGATGATGCCCAACTGGCAGGCTGGTGTGATGAATGCCAAACCCTGTCGTACGAAGGTCTGTATACCTATTGTGTTTAATCTATAAAAAATAAATATGTATCAATCAGAAGAACTACTGAAGAAGGTAAATGAGGCGCTGGATGGTTTGGCTTATGACCGTCAGCCTTATTCCTTGTATGAGCCCATCAAGTATGTGCTCGCTATCGGCGGCAAGCGTGTACGTCCGGTGTTAATGCTCCTGGCCTACAATCTCTACAAGGACGACCCTGAGCGGATCATCACTCAGGCCGTCGGCTTGGAAACCTATCACAACTTTACGTTGTTGCATGATGATCTGATGGACAATGCCGATATGCGTCGTGGTCATGAGACCGTGCATAAGCGTTGGAATCCCAATCAGGCCATCCTCTCAGGTGATACGATGTTGCTTCAGGCCTTTGAGCGTATCGAGGATTGTGAGGTGGATAAGGTGAAAGACGTCTTCGCTACCTTCCTCGTAACGACCTATGAGGTCGGTGAGGGGCAGCAGCTTGATGTGGAATTCGAGACTCGTGATGACGTACAGGAGGAAGATTATATTGAGATGATTCGTCTGAAGACCAGTGTGTTGATCGCCTGTGCCGTCAAGATCGGTGCCATCTTGGCAGGTGCTTCTCAAAAGGATCAGGAGAATCTCTATAAGTTCGGTGAACAGATCGGTCTGGCTTTCCAGCTTCAGGATGACTTGTTGGATGTGTATGGAGACCCGAAGGTGTTCGGAAAGAACATCGGCGGTGACATCACTTCGAATAAGAAGACCTATATGCTTATCAATGCGTTGAATCTGGCTAACGAGGCCCAGCGGAAGGAACTCCAGTACTGGATCGCTGCCAAGGATTTCGATCGTAACGAGAAAGTGAAGGCTGTCACGAAGCTCTATGATGAGATCGGCATCCGTGAACTCTGTGAACGTAAGATGGATGAGTGCTATAACCGTGCGCTGGAGTACCTGGCAAAGGTTAAAGTGTCAGAGGAGCGTAAGCAAGAGTTGAAGGCCTACGCCGCAGAGATGATGACCCGTCAGAGTTGATGAGATTCGTTGATACCCACTGCCATCTTGACGGCGAGGAGTTCAGAGACGATCTTGAAGCCGTTGTCGCCCGTGCCCGTGAGGCAGGTGTAGGTGCCATCGGTATTCCGGGCATCGACCTGGCGTCGTGTGACACCGTCATGGCGATGTGCAGGCGGTATCCTGGTTACTGCTATCCCATGTTAGGTCTTCATCCTGAGGAGGTGAAGGCTGACTGGCAGACCGTGCTGGCACAGATCAAACCCAGACTCAGTGAACCGCAGGTGGTGGCCATCGGAGAGGTCGGACTGGATTTCTATTGGAGCCGTGAGTTTGAACAGGCTCAGTTGGCTGCCTTTGAGGAACAGGTAAAGTGGTCTGTGGAATATCGGCTTCCTCTGATGATCCACTGCAGGAAAGCACAGCACGAGTTGGTGGCCATCCTGAAACGTTATCAGAATGATCTGCCAGGTGGCGTGTTTCATTGTTTTACAGGCAATGAGCAGGAGGCCAAGGAACTGCTTCAGTTTGAACGTTTTGTGCTGGGTATCGGGGGGGTGCTGACTTTCAAGAAATCGCATCTGCCAGAGGTACTGCCTGCCTGTGTCCCGCTTGACAGGATCGTGCTGGAGACGGATGCACCTTACATGGCACCTGTTCCGATGCGTGGACAACGAAATGAACCAGCCTTTGTGGCGCATGTACTGCAACGTTTGGCCGAGGCATACGGGGTGGATGCGGAGACGGTGGCGAACCAGACGAACACGAACTGCGAAAAAATATTAAATATATGTGTGTAATCAGCGGAATATGGGGTAAAAACACTACCTTTGCATCCGCTTCATGTAAAAGGAGAGGTGCTCGAGTGGTTGAAGAGGCACGCCTGGAAAGCGTGTAGCCGGCAAAACTGGCTCGCAGGTTCGAATCCTGTTCTCTCCGCAGAATAGGTTCAAAGCGATTTTAGGAAAAACGCTTTGGAGATTTGGTTTCCAAATAAAAGCAAATTGGAGATTTGGTTTTCAATAAAAGCAAATATATGAAAAGACTGATTATTCTGTTTTCACTGATTGGTTTGCTTTGGACTTCGCAAACTGTCATCGCTCAAGATAAGTCAAAGCAAGATACTGTGCTTGTTGCTGATTCAACGGCAACGGTTGACTCTGTGGCCGTGAGCGACGAGATGCTGCTGACTGACGATATGGATGCAGATGTAGAGGAGAGTGGTTTCCATAAGCAGTTGAAAACAAAGTTTATCGATGGTAATGTCGGCTTTATGTCGCTGGTGGCCTTGGCTTTGGTATTAGGTCTGGCTTTCTGTATCGAACGCATCATCTATCTGACGCTGTCGGAGATCAAGGCGCGTCAGTTGATGGAGGATATCGAACATCGTCTGCAGGCAGATGATGTGGAGGGTGCAAAGACACTTTGTCGTAACACACGAGGTCCTGTGGCCAGTGTCTGCTATCAGGGTCTGTTGCATATCAACCAGCCGATGGCTGCCATTGAACGTAGTATCACGAACTTCGGTGGTCTGCAGGCAGCAAACCTTGAAAAAGGCTGTTCATGGATTAAGTTGTTCATTGCCATGGCACCGTCATTAGGATTCCTCGGTACCGTGATCGGTATGGTGATGGCATTTGACCAGATCCAGCAGGCCGGTGATATCGGTCCGACGATCGTGGCCCAGGGTATGAAGGTGGCACTGATCACTACCATCTTCGGTATTGTGGTGGCACTGATTTTGCAGTTGTTCTATAGTTATATCCTCTCAAAGATCGAACGTCTGACTGCACAGATGGAGGAGTCGGCGATCTCTTTGTTGGATATGATTGCAGTCTATAAAAACAAGCAAGCATGAATATTGTATCGCCTTTCTTCGCCGATCTGATGTTGGGACTGATGTACCTGATGGTGGTTGTTGCACTTGCTGTGACAGCCTGGTCGGTATGGCATACGCTCCGTAGCAGACGGAAAGGTGATGATATTGTCAACGGCGTACCAGCCGGGCGTATCGGCTGGTGTGTAGCCATTGGACTGATGGTGTGTCTGGTGGTTACCTTCCTTTTAGGTTCTTCAAAGCCTGTCATGACGAATGGTGTGCGCTTTGCCGACACGTTCTGGCTGAAGACGACAGATATGTTTATCTATACTTCAATCCTTTTGATCATCGGATGTTTCGTAAGCGCTATCGTCAGCAGATTCCGGAGCTGAATACCACTTCAACGGCAGACATCTCGTTTATGTTGTTGATCTTCTTCCTCGTGACCTCGTCGATGGACACGGAGAAGGGACTGTTGCGTCAGATGGCTCCGCCCCCTCAGCAAGAGGAACAACTGACGGACATCAATAAGGACCATGTATTACAAGTGGAACTTGACGCCAAGGACCAGTTGACCTGTAATGGCAAGGTGGTGACGCTGAAACAACTTGGTGAGGAAGTGCAGTCATTGGCCTCTGTCAATCGTGAAGGACACGTTGTGGCAGTGAAAGCAGACCGTCAGACCAGTTATGAGGCTTATTTCCAGATGCAGAATGTCATCGTAGGGGCTTATGCCGCCTTGCGTGAGAATTATGCCCAGCGGCATTTCGGCAAGCACTATATGGCATGTAATAATGAGGAACGTACGGTGATCAACGAGTATTATCCCCAGCGTATCAGTGAGGATCTGAAAGGAGGTGGGCAATGAGACCGATGCAGAGTATGTTCCCAAGGAAACGTCATCAGGTACCTTCCCTGAATGTGGCCTCCATGCCTGACCTGATCTTCACCGTGCTTTTCTTCTTTATGATCGTTACCCATATGCGTAGCGACGAAGTGAAGGTGAAACTCCAGGTGCCACAAGGTAAAGATGTTCAGAAACTGGCCAACAAGGCATCGGTGGTGAATATCTATATCGGACAGTTTAAAGGGGAATGGGCTGTGCAGTTGAATGGTGACCTGGTCTCGCCAGATGACATCCCGGCCCGTATTGAGGAGATCCGAGGTGGTATGTCGGCGGAGAATGCCGATAAACTGACGGTCAGTCTGCGGGCTGATCGCCGTACGCCAATGGGTGTCATTACGGATGTCAAACAAGCCTTACAGCAGTCTTATGCCTTGCGAATTAACTATAGCGCAACGGAATTGAAATAAAAAAAATCTTAAAAACATGGCATAATTCAAAAATTTATTGTAATTTTGCCACCAATAACCGAATAAACGTAGAATCATTACTTAATACAATAACCGTTAAAATAATCATTATGGCTTATCAAGAAGTTACAACGACGGGTTATGGAACCCGAGTAGGAAATTC
>ONNY01000089.1 GCA_900319305.1 uncultured Prevotella sp. | reverse complement strand
CGTGAAATGCTTACAAAGACAGACCGTCCAAGTCTGCTCCGTGAGTTGGATCCTGAGAAGATCACCTCTCTTGACGTATCAATTGCTGCAGGTAAGGGCGACGAACTGGCTAAGGAGATTTATGAGTTCACTGGCAAGATGCTGGGTGAGGCCTGTGCCGACTTCGCAGCCTTCTCTTCACCTGAGGCATTCATCTTCTTCGGAGGTATGGTAAAGGCTGGAGAACTGATTATGAAGGGCATACAACAACCACGTGATGAACATCTTCAAGAACAAGGCTCAGTTCCTGGTGAGCGGTCTCGACGGTGCTTCAGCAGCTGTGCTGGGTGCCTCAGCTATCGGCTGGGAGATCCAGTAAACCGCCATCATACAGATTATTCCAAGCCGTCGATCGGAAGATTGGCGGCTTTTCTATATGCCATCCCCGTGACGACACAGCAGAGCTCGCCCTGCTGGTTGGTGATACGCACATCGACATAGGGAATCTTGTGATGGTTGAACACCTCGACAGCTTCAGCGACAAGGGTATCGCCGACTTTGGCACTATGCAGGAACACGATATTGTTCTCGATGCCGAAGGTCAGCGTCCCACGACTGTTCATGACAGCAGCCAATGCGATATCAGCGAGTGTGAAATAGGCGCCGCCTTGGCAGACGCCACCAGCATTCAGGTGTTCTGACGTGACAACCAATTCTGCACGGGCATACCCCTCGCGGGCAAAGCGGTCATTTTGTGATAAAAAGTCTTTTAAAGTCATAGTTTTACGATAAATCGTCGGCAAAATTACACTTTTTCTTTCATTTTATCAAAAAAAGATGCGGAAAAGTTTGGTGGAAAGAAAAATATGCTTAACTTTGCACCCAGAAACTTAAATAAGACAATATGAGCAATTGTATGTATAACATTTGGTGGTGGCGTAACTCGAGATTAAAATAGTCGCGAGAAACATAGCCCGTATGTTATCATTCAAACAGAAGATAGAAGAAGGCTCGTCGCGACAGCGGCGAGTCTTTTTTCTTAAGGGAATCACAAAAACAGCATAATAAAATGAAAGAGAACTATTTTGTAGATGAAAGAGGTTTTTACGGAGAATTCGGAGGTGCCTACGTGCCGGAGATACTCTACAAGTGCGTACACGATCTGCAGGAGGCTTATCTGCCCATCATCGAGTCGGCACAATTCAAGGAAGCATATCATGCCCTCTTGAAGGACTATGTGGGTCGTCCATCTCCCCTCTACTTTGCCAAACGGATGAGTGAGCACTACGGCTGTCAGCTCTATCTGAAGCGTGAAGATCTGAACCACACGGGTGCTCACAAGATCAACAACACCATCGGACAGATCCTGCTCGCCAAGCAGATGGGCAAGACCCGTATCATCGCCGAGACAGGGAAGATGCTGGGGGCAGAAGTACATCCCGTAAGGACGGGAAACATGACCCTGAGCGATGCCTGTTCTGAGGCCATCCGCGACTGGTGCTGTCATCCCGCAGACACTTTCTACATTGTAGGTTCGACGATGGGGCCGCACCCCTACCCCGACCTGGTGGCCAGGATGCAGAGTGTGATTTCCGAAGAGATCAAGTGGCAGTTGGAGGAGAAGATCGGACGCGACTATCCCGACTACCTCATCGCCTGTATCGGTGGCGGTTCGAATGCAGCTGGTACCATCTATCACTATGTGAACGATGAGCGCGTGAAGATCGTTCTGGCAGAGGCTGGCGGACATGGCTGGGAGACCAACCACACAGCTGCCACCATCCATAAGGGTACAACAGGTATCCTGCATGGTGCCAAGATGCTGGTGATGCAGAACGAGGACGGACAGATAGAGGAAGCCTTCACCATCTCTGCAGGACTGGACTATCCTGGTGTGGGTCCGATGCATTGCAACATGGCTAAGAAGGGTCGCACGGAGGTGCTGAGCATCAACGACGACGAGGCTATCTACGGTGGTTACGAACTGACACGTATGGAAGGCATCATCCCAGCTATCGAGTCGGCACATGCCATCGCCGCCCTGAAGAAACTCAATTTCAAACCCACAGATGTAGTGGTGCTGACCGTCAGCGGTCGTGGTGACAAGGATGTAGAGACCTATCTGAATAACAAACTAATGGCTAAGGAATATGGAAACTTTTAAATATACGACTCATAGTCGGACAATTCTGGCAGACCTTTATACACCAGTAGGCGTGTATATGCGTTTGAGAGACCTCTATCCGCAGAGTGCCCTGATGGAGAGTTCCGACTATCACGAGAAGGACAACTCCCGCTCGTTTATCGGCATCAATCCCATTGCCACTGTCGCTATCGGACACGGTGAGGCTACCATCAGTTTCCCGGACGGTAGTAAAGAGCATCACGCTGTAAACAACGATTACGGCTGCGACAAGGCCATCCATGCACTCATTGACCATATCGAGGTGACTGGAGAACAAGCTAACATCTGCGGTCTCTACGGCTATACCTCATTCAATGCCGTTCGCTATTTCGAGAACATTGCAGTCAAGGATGAGACACAGGCCAAAAACGATGCACCCGATATGCTCTATATTCTCTATAAAGAGGTGATTGTGTTTGACCACTTCAACAATCTGCTGACGCTGGTGACATTAGGTGAGGCAAAAGAACTAGATCAGTTGCAGAAAGCCATGAACCGATCCAACATACAGACCTATGATTTCCATCCCGTGGGTGACACCACAAGCACTCTCACTGATGAAGAGCACAAGGCGAATATCCGCAAGGGTATCCAGCATTGTCTGAGAGGCGACGTATTCCAGATCGTACTTTCCCGTCGCTTCAAGCAGCGCTATGAGGGTGACGACTTCAAACTCTACCGTGCACTGCGCAGTATCAATCCCTCACCCTACCTCTTCTATTTCGACTTCGGCGGATTCCGCATCTTCGGTTCCTCACCAGAGACCCACTGTCGTATTCAGGATCGGAAGGCCTATATCGACCCGATTGCAGGAACGACCAAGAGAACGGGTGATGCAGAGGCTGATAGAAAGGGAGCCGACTACCTGAGAAGCGATCCTAAGGAAAATGCCGAACACGTGATGTTGGTGGATCTGGCCCGTAACGACCTGTCACGTAACTGTCATGGTGTGAAGGTGGACTTCTATAAAGATCTGCAATACTATTCTCACGTGATCCATCTCGTGAGTCGTGTGAGCGGAACGCTCGACGAAGGCGCAGATCCTATCAAAGCCTTTATCGACACCTTTCCTGCTGGTACACTCAGTGGTGCCCCCAAGGTGAGAGCCATGCAGTTGATTTCTGAATACGAACCACACAACAGAGGTGCCTATGGCGGCTGTATCGGCTATATCGGATTGGACGGCTCACTGAACCAAGCCATCACCATCCGTACGTTTGTAGCCAGAAACGGTGAACTCTGGTTCCAGGCCGGTGGTGGTATCGTGGCTAAGAGCGACGTGGAATACGAGTTACAGGAGGTAAACAACAAACTCGGTGCCCTGCGCAGAGCCATCCTGATGGCAGAAGATATGTAATTAAGACTGAACAGACAAATCATAAAGACGATGAAAATAGCAATAATCGACAACTACGACTCGTTTACTTATAATCTGAGTCATCTGGTAAAAGAACTGGGAGCAGAAGTGACTGTGTTGCGTAACGACCAGTTCGAGCTGTCCGAATTGGAGCCCTATTCGAAGATCATCCTTTCTCCAGGCCCCGGTATTCCCTCGGAGGCAGGTCTGCTCTGCAATGTCATCCGCACGTATGCAGGACACAAACCGATCCTCGGTGTCTGTCTTGGTCATCAGGCCATCGGCGAGGTATTCGGTGGAAAGCTGGAGAATCTGAGTGATGTGTTCCATGGTGTGGCTACAGAAGGTACGCAGTTTGGCAACGATCCTCTGTTCAGCGGTCTGCCTACGCGTATCACGATGGGGCGCTATCACTCTTGGGTGGTTTCGAAAGAAGGATTCCCCGACTGTCTGGAGATTACCGCAGAGAGCGATGAAGGACAGATCATGGCCCTCCGCCACAAGACATTAAACATCAGAGGTATCCAGTTCCATCCTGAGAGTGTTCTCACACCCGATGGCAGGAAGATGCTACAGAACTGGTTATTCCTTTAAACTTTAAAGATTAAACATTAAAATATTGAGGTTATGGCACAGACAATGAAAGATATACTCAACAGAATGTTGAACCACGAGGAACTCTCCCGTGAGGAGATGAAGAATATCCTGATTGGTATCACCCACTCGGATTATCCGACGGAACAGATTACGGCACTGCTCACCGCTTTACAGATGCGTGGGGTCACCGTAGATGAACTGCTCGGTTTCCGTGACGGCATCCTGGAGACAGGTGTACCCGCCTTGCTGAAGGCTGACCGCTATATCGATGTGGTGGGCACAGGCGGTGACAGAAAGAATACCTTCAATATCTCCACGACAGCCTGTTTCGTCATTGCAGGCGCAGGTTACAAGGTTGCAAAGCACGGTAACTATGCCGCCACCTCCGTGAGTGGTGCCTCCAACGTGATTCAGCATCATGGTATCAAGTTCACCGACGACATCGACCGTCTGAACCGTTCGCTCGACGAAGCAGGTATCGTCTATCTGCACGCCCAACTCTTCGCAAAGGCTATGAAGTTTGTCGGCCCAATCCGCAAGGCCCTTCAGTTCCCGACCATCTTCAACCTCTTAGGTCCGCTGGTGAATCCCAGTCAGCCCCCATGTCAGTTGCTCGGTGTAGCCAACCTCGACCAGATGCGTTTATATAATAATGTGTATCAGAAGATCGGCATCGACTATGGTATCGTAAACTCCATCGACGGTTACGACGAAATCTCACTGACAGGTCCGTTCAAGGTAACCACCAACCAATATGAACGTGTGTTCACCCCCGCTGATTTAGGTTTCGACATTGCCAAACCTGAGGAGTTGGTGGGTGGTGCCACTGAGGAAGAAGCCGCCCATATCTTCGACAGTGTGCTTGAGAACCGAGCCCTGCCTGCACAGAAGAACATCGTACTGGCCAATGCCGCCTTCGGCATCCAGGTATTGGAGAAAGGCCAGAAGAGTATAGAGGAGTGCATCGAGATGGCCCGAGAGAGCATTGACAGCGGTAAGGCACTCGCCACATTCAAGAAATTTGTAGAACTAAATAGTTAAGGTTATGGGAGATATTTTAGAAGAGATTGTAGCTTACAAGCAGAAGGAAGTTGAGAAATTCAAGAAAGAACTTTCACAGGTATTTCTGGAGAGTCGCGTTGAGATTCTCAGCAGATCAGAAATGGTTTCCATGAAACTGGCATTAAAGAACTCCACTTCAGGTATCATTGCTGAGTTTAAGCGCAAGTCGCCATCCAAAGGCTGGATCGCCCGTAATGCCTCACCGGAGAAGACGGCCTACAGTTATCAACAAAACGGTGCGACCGCAGTGAGCATCCTGACCGACTCAGAATTCTTCGGAGGTAGCAATGCCCACATCCGACTGGCCAGACAAGAGAAGGTATATATTCCGATTCTCTATAAAAATTTTATTATCGATGAATATCAACTCTATCAGGCCAAGGTCTGTGGTGCCTCTGCCGTATTACTCATTGCCGCCTGTCTCAGTAAGGACCAGTGCAGGAACCTCATCAACAAAGCTCACCAACTGAACCTTGAAGTGCTGTTGGAGATGCATACAGAGGAAGAGACAGAGTATGCAGAGTTGGAACCGGATATGTGCGGCATCAACAACCGTAACCTCGGGACCTTTATTACTGATGTGAACAACTCACTGAATCTGATTGAACGTCTGCCTGCAGAAGCAGTCAAGGTGAGTGAGAGTGGCATCAGCGATATCGATACCATCCGTCAACTCAAAGCCGTCGGCTATCAGGGTTTCCTCATTGGTGAGACTTTCATGAAGGAGCCTGAACCTGGTCTGGCACTAAATCAATTTATCTCTCAACTATGATGATCAAGGTCTGTGGCATGCGGGATGCTGACAACATCCAGGCGGTGGAACAGCTTGGTATTGACTGGATGGGTATGATCTTCTGGCCCAAATCGAGCCGCTTTGTAACCGATGTGCCAAGTTATCTACCCAAGCTGGTACGCCGTGTAGGGGTATTCGTCGATGCAAGCCTGGAGGATATCCGTCAGCATGTCAGCGACTATCAGCTCGATCTCATCCAACTGCATGGGAAGGAGACGCCTGCCTTTGCCGAAGCACTGAAGCCACTGTCTGTTATCAAGGCTTTCAATATCGCCGATGCTGAGGATCTCAAACAGACAAAGGCGTATGAAGGCATCGTTGACTATTTCCTTTTTGATACTAAAGGAAAGGTGGTTGGCGGCAACGGAGAGAAGTTCGACTGGTCCGTGCTTTCATCCTACCACGGGGAGACACCTTTCCTGCTCAGTGGGGGAATCGGTCCTGACGATGTGGAGGCAATTAAGAGTTTCCGTCATCCCAAATGCATCGGTATCGACCTGAACTCACGCTTCGAGCAGGCTCCTGCCCTTAAAGATATCTCAAAACTTAGAAATTTTATAAAACAACTGTATCATGAATAAAATCAATCAACTCTTCGCAAATACTCAGGACCGCAAACTGCTTTCGCTCTACTTCTGTGCGGGCTGTCCGACTTTTGAGAGTACAACAGATATTATCCTGGCCACCCAGCGTCGAGGTATCGACATGTTGGAAGTAGGCATCCCTTTCAGCGACCCATTGGCCGATGGACCTGTCATCCAGAGTGCTGCTACCCAGGCTTTGCGGAACGGTATGAGCCTGAAGAAACTCTTCGAGCAACTGAAGAGCATCAAAGACGATGTCAAGATGCCCCTGGTACTCATGGGTTATCTGAACCCGATCCTACACTACGGCATCGAGGCCTTCTGCCAGAGTTGTGCCGAGAGTGGTGTGAGCGGTGCCATTATCCCCGACCTGCCCTTCAAGGACTATCTCGACATCGTGAAGCCTGTGGCAGACCGCTACGATCTGCGTATCATCATGCTCATCACCCCAGAAACCAGTGAGGAGCGAGTCCGCTTTATCGACGAACATACCGACGGCTTTATCTATATGGTTTCATCAGCGGCCATCACAGGTGCTCAGAAATCCTTCGATGATGCCAAACAGGCCTATTTCCGTCGCATCAATGCCATGCAACTGCGGAATCCTCGGATGATCGGCTTTGGTATCAGTAATCAGCAAACCCTGCAGGCCGCCCAGCAGAATGCTGCCGGCGCCATCATCGGTTCAAAGTTTGTCACACTGTTAAATGAGAGCAAAGATGCCGACGAGGCACTTGACAAACTCTTCGACGCACTTTCAAGGTAAACGTTTGCGTAACTTTTTTGCAGGATTTAGTTCGTAGTTTCATTTATTATGCTTACCTTTGTGCTCAAAAATGAACTACGAACTAAATATGAAGAAAAAACTATTTGTATTGTGGATGTGTTCTCTGCTTGCACCCATCATCACAGTCGCACAAGGCTGGGATGAGGTAAAGTATAAGCAGATTGAGCAAAGTATCCGTATGCCGAAGTTTGCGGAAAAG
>ONNY01000083.1 GCA_900319305.1 uncultured Prevotella sp. | reverse complement strand
ACTATTTAACTAAGTTGCCGAGGATGTCGCGGGTGAGTTCCTTGGTGATGGAGCGCGTGGCGGCACTGGTGGCATTCTTGACGACACGACCGGTGGCGGAGGTCTTCGACTTGGTCTTCTTACCCGTCACCTTGTCACTGACATACGTACCAAGGATGGCGGCGAGAGTAGAGGTGATGGCGGTCAGGATGGCCTTGCCGACCTTACCTAACAGACCAGGCTTTTTCTTCTCTGCCTTAGTCTCAGGCTGTGGGATCTCTATCTCAGCCTGTTGCTGTTCCTGCTCTGCCAACTGACGGTCAGCCTCTGCCATCAGCACCTCGAAGGCACTCTCACGGTCAATGGGTGTATCGTATTTGCCATAGATACGGCTCTGCTTGATGATGTCGAGACGCTGTCCTTCGGTCACGGCACCAATCTGTGACAACGGGAACAGGATCTTCGCACGCTCCACGACGGCGGGGGCACCCTTCGCATCGAGGAACGAGACAAGGGCCTCACCCGTCTCCAGGTTCATGATGGCCTCGTCGGTCTTGAAAGCCGGGTTGGCACGGAAGGTGTCGGCAGCGGTCTTCACCGCCTTCTGGTCCTTCGGCGTATAGGCACGCAGGGCATGCTGCACACGGTTACCAAGCTGTCCGAGGATGCTCTCGGGGATGTCGGTCGGACTCTGGGTGATGAAGTAGATACCCACGCCCTTGGAACGGATCAGACGGATCACCTGTTCGATCTTGTCGAGCAAGGCTTTGGAGGTGCCGTCGAAGAGCATGTGGGCCTCGTCGAAGAAGAACACGAGTTTCGGCAGTTCCATGTCGCCCACTTCGGGGAGGGTGGAGTAGAGTTCAGAGAGCAACCACAACAGGAAGGTGGAGTAGAGTTTCGGCTGCATCATCAGTTTGTCGGCAGCCAGCACGTTCATCACACCCTTGCCTCCCTCGGTCTGCATCAGGTCGTAGATATCGAACGAGGGTTCACCGAAGAACTTATCGGCACCCTGGCTCTCCAACTGTAGAAGGGCACGCTGGATGGCACCGACGGTGGTGGTGGAGATATTACCATACTTAGTGGTATATTCCTTGGCATGTTGTGATACCCAGTCGAGCATCGAGCGCAGGTCCTTCAGGTCGATCAGCAACAGCCCACGCTCATCGGCGATGCGGAACACGATGTTCAATACACCGTCCTGTGTCTCGTTGAGTTGCATCAGACGACTCAGCAGTTGCGGACCCATCTGTGAGATGGTGGCGCGCATGGGATGACCCTGTTCGCCGAACACGTCGAAGAAACGCACAGGACAACTCTGGAACTCAGGATTCTCAATGCCGAACTCCGGCAACCGCTTCTCGATGAAGCCACTCATCTTACCTACCTGGGAGATACCTGAAAGGTCACCCTTCATGTCGGCCATGAAACAGGGGACACCAGCCTGACAGAATGTCTCCGCCATCACCTGCAGCGTGACGGTCTTACCGGTACCTGTGGCACCTGCAATCAGTCCGTGACGGTTGGCCATCTTACCTGTGATACTGAGCGCACCATTGGCGCAATGGGCGATATACAGCCCTCTCTCCTTGTCTAACATATGATTTATAGTTTTATAATTTTCTGCAAAGATAAGAAATAATTCACAATACACCATTGATAATTACCAATTATTTTGTACATTTGCAGAAATTTTTATCGATATCATGAGATTATCAACAGTTTTAGCCGCTCTGCTTCTGGTAGGAGCAACGGCAGAGGTAAAAGCGCAGTTCGGTCCTCAGAAGGACATGGACACGAAGTATGCTACGGAATTGATCCAGCCCGGTAGCGTGGCACCCGACTTCAAGATGCAGACCATCGACGGCAAGAAATTCCAGTTCTCTAAGTTTGCGAAGGGTAAGACGGTGGTGCTCGACTTCTGGGCATCGTGGTGCCCCGACTGTCGTAAGGACGCCCCCGAGGTGGTGCGCATGCAACAGGCCTACAAGCAGCACGGTATCGAGTTCGTCGGTGTGTCGATGGATACGGACGTGGAGGCTTGGAAAAAGGCTGTCGAGCAGTTCGGTATCGCCTATACGCAGGTGAGCGAACTGAAGAAGTTTAAGGATACCGACATCGCCAAGGCGTATGGTGTGAAGTGGATCCCCTCGATGGTGGTGGTTGGTCCCGACGGTAAGATCCAACTCTCTACCGTATTGACTTATAAGGTGGACAAGTATCTGAAGGAGTTGACCACCGGTGCGTATGTACCCGCTCAGAAGGGGGAGCGCGTGAGCATCGACGGTGATCACGGCAAACTGGCTGCCCTCATTCAGAAGCCTGAGTTGAAGGCTGGTGAGCAGTGTCCGATGGTGATCTTCTGTCACGGCTTCAGTGGTACGAAGGACGGTCCGATGTTCGAACTCATCTGCGACACGCTGCAGGCACATGGTATCGCCAGCATCCGTTTCGACTTCAACGGTCACGGTCAGAGCGAGGGTGAGTTTAAGGACATGACAGTGCCCAACGAGATTGAGGATGCCAAGAAGGTGGTGGAATATGTGAGCAGTCTGCCTTATGTGAACGATCTTGCGATTGCCGGTCACTCACAGGGTGGTGTGGTCGCTGCGATGACCGCCGGTGAACTGAGTGAGGCCTTAGGTCAGCCTGCTTTCAAGGCTGTGGCACTGATGGCACCTGCTGCCGTGCTTCGTGAGGATGCCATCAAGGGCAGTACGATGGGTAAGATGTACGACCCCTTCGATCCGGGTGAGTATATCGAACTCTTCGGTGGTCTGAAGTTAGGTGGCAACTATATCCGTACCGCGTTCAATCTGCCGATTTACGAGACGGCTGCGAAGTATCAGGGTCCTGCCATCATCGTTCACGGCAATGGCGACCGTGTGGTGCCTTACACCTACGGTGAGCGTTTCCATCAGATCTGGCCAGGCAGTGCGTATTACATGCAGGAATATTTCGATCACGGTTTCTCACAGAACATCTACCGTTCGACCGACCTCGTCGCTCAGTTCCTGATTAAGACACTGAAATAAAAATAAAGAATCCCACCCTCGAAGGTGGGATTCTTTTTCTTATCCTGTATCTATTTACCTTAGTTATATTTCAGAATCTGACCGGGCATCAGGCGGATGTTCTTGCCGATGCGGTTCAGGCGGCAGAGGGCATCGACGGTGGTGTGGCGCTTACGGGCAACGGCCTGCAGTGTCTCACCCTTCTTCACCTTGTGGAAATGGGTCTCAGGAGCGAATGAAACAGAAGGTGCTGCAATCGCCATCTCTGAGTCGTCGTCGGCATCCACCTCGAAGCGACCGCCTCCGTTGGCCTCCACACCGCGCAGACGGGTAGCGAGTGCAGACTCTGCTGCGTACTTGCTGCGACGGAAGGTGTAGAAGTCGCCTGTGACATCCTGGTTACGGAAATCGAACATCAGGGCGGGGTTCAGGGCGATACCACAGATACGAGTCTCGAAGTGAAGGTGAGAACCTGTGCTACGGCCGGTGTTACCACCCAGACCGATCGGATCGCCTGCCTTTACTTCATCATTCTCATTCACGAGCCAGGCTGACATGTGACCGTAGTAGGTCTCCAGGCCGTTGTAGTGACGGATCACCACATACTTACCATAGCCGCGTGGCTCATATTTCACGATACGTACTTTTCCACTGAAGGCGGCACGGATGGTGTCACCGATATACACCTTGATGTCAAGACCCTTGTGCTGACGTCCCCAACGTGCACCGAAGTTAGAGGTGACAACGCGGCTCTCAGTCGGCATGCAGAAACCACGCAGGTCGATGGTGGTCTCATCAGGAATGGCGATACCCTGATAGTGGGTCAAGTGGTTGTCCCACTCATCGTACAGGTCACCTGCAGGGTTTTCAAACATTTCCTGTTCAATCAGTTTATTGAGTGCTATGGAATCAACGGCCTTCATCTTACGATCGACGGGAGCCTGACGGGCCAAGAGATCCTGTCCGACTGCAGAAGTCGAAGTAAGCATCATGATCGATAAGAAAGCAGTTGCCTTAAGATTCTTCAAAAAGTTCATTCTATTCTGGTTTATTATTAGCGCGCAAATGTTCAGTTAGATAAGCGCAAATTGTCAAAAATTCGATGCAAAGGTAGAAAATTTATTCTAAAAACATGCAAAAAGTTGTCTGCGTTAACAATCTTTTGTGTTGTTTTAACACTTTTCTGCTAAGAAATGGCTGCCCAGTTGATATTTGTCTTACGAAGTTGACGCAGACGGTTCCACAGCATCTGATAGCGCGGAGAGGTGCAATCGGGGTCATCTTCAATGATCTTCTGGGCCTCGTCGCGTGCCATCTGAACGAGTTGCCCGTCACGTGCAATGTCAGCAATTTTTAGATCGAAAGCCATGCCGCTCTGTTGGGTGCCCTCCAGGTCGCCGGGGCCACGCAGTTTCAGGTCGGCCTCCGCAATGCGGAAACCGTCGTTGGTGTCGCACATGATATCGATGCGCTTGCGGGTCTCCTCACTGAGTTTATAGGGGGTGACGAGAATACAGAAACTCTGGTCGGCACCACGACCGACACGTCCTCTGAGTTGGTGGAGTTGGGAGAGACCGAAGCGCTGGGCGTCGAGGATCACCATCACAGAGGCATTGGGCACATTCACGCCCACCTCGATGACGGTGGTGGCGACAAGAATCTGGGTCTCACCACTGACGAAACGTTGCATCTCCTCTTCCTTCTCACTGGGTTTCATGCGTCCGTGGACCTTACTGAGCCGGAACTCGGGGAAGGCTTGTTTCAGTACCTCGTAGCCATCCTCCAGATTCTTCAGGTCGCTCTTCTCCGACTCTTCGATGAGCGGGAAGACGATATACACCTGACGACCTTCCCGGATCTGTTGACGGATGCCGTCGTAGAGGGAGGTCATGCGGGTATCGAAGACATGGGTGGTCCTGACGGGTTTGCGACCCGGTGGGAGTTCGTCGATCACACTTACGTCGAGGTCGCCGTAGAGCGTCATGGCGAGGGTGCGCGGTATCGGGGTGGCGGTCATCACCAGTACATGGGGCGGGTTCTGACTCTTGCTCCAGAGTTTGGCGCGCTGGGCGACACCGAAACGGTGCTGTTCATCGACGACGACCATACCCAGACGGGCAAACTGCACCGTGTCCTCGATGACGGCATGGGTGCCTACGAGGATATGGATCGTACCGTCCAGGAGTCCGTCGAGCACTTCCTGACGCCGTTTGCCTTTCACGATACCCGTGAGCAGGGCCACGCGTACGGGCATGTCTTTCAGGAAGCCCATGATGGTCTGCAGATGTTGTTCGGCGAGGATCTCCGTGGGTGCCATGATACAGGCCTGATAGCCGTTGTCGATGGCGATGAGCATTGTCATCAGGGCGACGAGCGTCTTGCCCGAGCCGACATCGCCTTGCAGCAATCGGTTCATCTGTCGTCCGGAACCCGTGTCCTTGCGGATCTCGCGGATCACCCGTTTCTGTGCTTCCGTCAATGGGAACGGCAGGTGGTTGTGATAGAAGGTGTTGAACACCTCTCCGACCTGTGAGAAGACGTAGCCGCGGTATTTGCGACGGTGGTCGCTGGCGTATCTGACGATATTCAGTTGGACGAAGAAAAGTTCTTCGAACTTCAGGCGGACCCTGGCCCGCTCCAGTTCCTTGGCGTTCTGGGGGTAATGAATCGCGCGCAGCGCCTCATCGCGCCCCATGAGGTGGAGTGGGGCGGTGATAAAGTCGGGGATGGTCTCCGGCAGGGGCGGCAGTTTCTCCAACAGGCCCCGTGTCAGTTTCTCAAGGGTGCGTGAAGAGAGCCCACGTTTCTTCATTTTCTCCGTGGTGGTGTAGTAGGGCTGCATACCCATGCTCGACAGCTCCAGTTCCTCGGCACGATCCATGTCGGGGTGGGTGATATTGATGCGGTTGTTGAAGACGGTCGGTTTGCCGAATACCACGTATTTCGTCCCTACCTTGTAACTCTGTTTGGCATATTTCCCACCCTGAAACCACACGAGGTCACAGATGGCTGTACCGTCGGTAAAATGGGCGACGACACGCTCTTTGCGCGGTCCCATCTGGAAGGTCTCGAAACTGAGGATATGTCCCACGATCTGTACGAAGGGCATGTCGCCGGTCAGTTCGTGAATGGTATAGATTTTTGATCGATCGACATGTTTGTAGGGGTAGTTCTCGAGCAGGTCACCATAGGTGTGGATACTAAGTTCCTCGCCCAGTATCTTCTTCCTGTTCGGTCCCACCCCCGGCAGAAATTGTATATCCTGACTTAATATATCCATATATTCTGGCAACGGACTACAGGACTTCTTGGACAAGGACTTTTTTGATCATCAGTCCTGTTAGTCGTGTAGTCCGTTGCTATATTAATATTTCTGCAATTTTGAGGTCGTAGGGGGTGGTGATCTTGATGTTCTCGCGATTTCCCTCTACGAGTGTGATGGCATGGCCATAGCTCTCCACCACAGAGGCATCATCGGTAAAGCCGTCGTTATAAGGCTGACGGTTCGCTGCCTTTAACAACTGGATGTCGAAGGTCTGTGGGGTCTGTACTAAACGATAGTCGTCCCGAGGTACAGTCCTTGAAGTGTATTGGCAACGGACTACAGGACTACAAGACTTTTTTTGATCATTAGTCCTTAAGTCAACTAACTGGCGGACGGTTTCGACGACGGGGATGACGGGGATGACGGCTTTGGCCGTGCGGGCGGTCTCGTAGCAGTTGCGGATCACCTCGATACTCGGGAAGGGGCGCACGCCGTCGTGCACACCCACGACACCCTCGGCATCGTCGGGCACGAGTGTAAGACCGTTCTGTACGGAGTGGAATCGGGTCTGTCCGCCGTTGGCGATCTGATGTTCCACCTCGAAGTGGTAGTCCTCACAGAGCTTTCGCCAGTAGTCCTGTTGTGCCTCAGGTAGTACGAGTATGATCTGGAGCGCACTCGAGTACGCCCTGAAGCGCTCCAGTGTGCGCATCAGGACGGGTTTGCCGCCAATGGGCAGGAATTGTTTGGGAATGTCGCTTCCCATCCGCAGGCCCTTTCCGCCTGCCACTATAATGATATAATCCATATATTTAGCAACGGACTACACGACTAACAGGACATCAGATGTTTGAATCTCATACCTTCGGCGATCTGGTCGGCGGTGGCCTGATCAGTCAGGTCGGCCAGGATGGTATAGGCATAGGGGAAGGCAGCAGCAGGTCCTTCGCCCGTGGTGATATTGCCATCGACGGTGACGAGCGCACCTGTATAGTCGGCCGTTTCCAACATCCGTTCGAAACCAGGATAGCAGGTGGCCTTCTTACCATCGAGGAGACCCAGTTGGGCCAGTACGACGGCCGGTGAGGCACAGATGGCGGCGATCTTCTTGCCTGCAGCAGCCTGCAGTTTCAGTGCCTGACAGACACCCTCGTGCTCAAACAGATTGCTGGCGCCGGGCATACCACCTGGCAGCATCAGCAGGTCGGCATCGGAGAAATCACAGGCCGTGAACATCATGTCGGCACGGATGCCCACACCATGTGCTGACTCTACGATGATATCCTCTGTGGTACTCACCGTAATCACATCTACACCACCACGACGCAGTACGTCAATGGGGATCAGGGCCTCAACATCCTCAAAGCCGTTGGCCATAAACACATAAACTTTTGCCATATTCTTTTTAATTTTAGGGTTTCTGATTGCAAAGATACGAAAAATTTTAAAGGTAAGAAAGTAAAAAAGTAAAAAAGTAAAACCGTTCTGCCATTTTTTACCTTTTTACCTTTCTACTTTTTTACTTTTTTACTAACTTTGCACCCAAAAGTGGAATGATGGAGCATCGGAAAATGAAATTTGCCCTTTTTGGCAATATCTATCAGTCGAAGAAGTCGGCCG
Organism: uncultured Prevotella sp.; assembly: GCA_900319305.1. Taxonomy (GTDB): domain Bacteria; phylum Bacteroidota; class Bacteroidia; order Bacteroidales; family Bacteroidaceae; genus Prevotella. The sequence goes on along the minus strand of ONNY01000083.1, from coordinate 6,053 downwards.
CCATCCAGCAGGTGTTATCTACGCTTGCTAACGTTGGTGCCGAGGTGTATGTCGATCAGGAATATTACGATTTCCTGCGTGACAACCAGCATATCGTGCCGAATGCCACGAAGGTGTTCTCGGGTGATGACTTCGATGCGGATTTCGTGATCTCCATGGGTGGCGACGGTACGTTCCTGAAGGCCGCCAGTAGGGTGAGAGAGAAGCAGATCCCCATCCTCGGTGTCAACATGGGGCGTCTCGGTTTTCTGGCGGATGTCTGTCCGGATGATATCGAGCGTTGCGTGGATGCCCTTCATAACGACGATTTCTCCATCGAGTCGCGTGCCTTGATTGAGGTCTCTACCGACGGGGAGCCGCTGGAGGGTTTCAACTGTGCCCTGAACGATGTGGCGATCCTGAAACGCGACACGGCCTCAATGATCTCTGTCAGGGCGAGCATCAACGGTCAGTATCTGAATACGTATCAGGCTGACGGACTGGTGATCTCTACGCCTACGGGATCAACGGCGTATTCCCTCTCCAACGGCGGTCCGATTATCGTGCCTGGTACGAAGGTGTTCTCCATGACGGCGGTTGCCCCTCACTCCCTGAATGTGCGTCCGATCGTGCTGGCCGACTCTTCGATCATCGAACTTGAGGTGGAGAGTCGCAGCCACAACTTCCTGGTGGCCATCGATGGTCGTTCGGAGAAGTGCAAGGAGGGCGTGAAACTCACGTTGCGTCGTGCACCTTATGATATCCAGGTGGTGAAGCGTCCCGACCATCGTTATTTCAATGCCCTGCGTGAGAAGATGATGTGGGGCGCCGATTCGCGCTGATACCTTACTATTACCGCACGCGCGAGAATCCTTAAACTTTGTTAAGAAAAGAAAGTTTTTCTCCAAAAAGCTTGGAGGGTATTGATAATTATCCTACTTTTGCAGTGTACTATTGAAGTGGTACACTATTACATTGAAGATTTGAACAAAATAAAATAAAGGAATTATGATTGAAGTAAGTAACATCAGTTTCAAGTATGCAGGTCAGAAAGACCATGTATTCGATGATTTCAGTCTGACGCTGAAGCAGGATAATATCTATGGCCTGTTGGGTAAGAACGGTACGGGTAAATCGACGTTGCTGTATCTGATCAGCGGTCTGTTGAGACCCGCTAAAGGTTCTGTTTGTTTTGATGGCGTTGAAACACGCAAGCGTCTGCCGGAAACGTTGCAGGAGATCTTCATCGTACCCGAGGAGTTCGACCTGCCCACGATGTCTCTCGAGGAGTATGTGAAGATCAACGAGCCATTCTATCCCCGATTCAGTCGTGAGGTGTTGGAGGCATGTCTGAAGGATTTTGAACTCACCACCGATCTGAAACTCAATGCCCTCTCGATGGGTCAGAAGAAGAAGTCGCCGCCGGTACCAAGGTGCTGTTGATGGACGAGCCGACCAACGGACTCGATATCCCTTCGAAGAGCCAGTTCCGTAAGGTGGTGGCCCAGTATATGACGGAAGACCGCACGCTGATCATCTCTACCCATCAGGTGCACGATGTGGAGTCGTTGCTCGACCACATCCTGATTCTCTCTCAGCAGAAGCTGCTGCTCGATGCTGCGGTGGCTGAGATTACGGAGAAGTATGTCTTTGAATATCGCACGCCTGACGACATGGCGGATGCACTCTATGCCGAGCCCTCACTGCAGGGTAATGCCGTCATTGCCCCTCGCAAGGCTGACAGCGCAGAGACCCAGGTGAACCTCGAACTGCTCTTTAATGCTGTGACACTGGGGAGAATAGGGAAGTAATTCGCAGATTTGCTAGATTTAAATCTAGAACTTGCTGGAATTAAATGTAAAATTTGCTAGAATTAATAGTAGTAAAAACGATGTTGCAATTCAATTTTAATCGATTCGGAAAGCTGGTGCGCTGGTCGCTGACGATGGACCGCCGTTGGTTCGTAAAGAACACGCTGAGTTGGCTGGTGGTGTTTACGCTGATGTTTCTGTTCTTTACCTGTGTGGCGAGGTTTAATGATCAGCCAGCTTCATTACCGTCTTATGGAGCTTGTACGTCAATGGTGCTTTTTACCACTGTCGCCATCCTTGTGCTGGGACCCACGATGATGTTCAACAGCATGAGAGGCAAGCACGACGACCAGCGGCTGATGACGCTGCCTGCCTCGAACTTCGTTTGTGGTAGCCGACCTGTTGCAGTATCTGGTGAACTGGCTGTTGGGGCATGAGGGCAGGATGCTGGTGATGCAGTATATGGGGAGTCCTCAACTGAATATCGGTGCCGTGCCCCGACCCGTGGGCGTCTGCATCGTACTCACTTTCGTATGGCTTCACTCGTGCTATGCCGTTGGCGCTACCTTCTTCCGTTCGCACAAATACAGCTGGATCATGACGAGTGCGACGCTGATTGCCTTTGGCATCATCTTGGGTTCTCTGTGGCCGCATGATGATATCGCCAGAAACATCAGCAGTCATACCGCCATCAATCTGGTACGTGTGTGGGATGTGTTCTGTCGGCAGCAGGTGATTGGTAAATATGTAAATGTGTAAAGCTATGAATTCGTTTAGTTTCAATAGATTCGGAAAGACGCTCCGTTGGGTGATGGCAGTCAATTTCCGTACCTTGCTGATGTGGACCATAGGCTCTGTCGTGGCTGTGTTTGTGGGCGAACTGATGTCGGCAGAGATTGGGAAATATTCTGCTGATGAGATGGTTAACCTATACGGAACGATGGGGGCTCCACTTTTTGTACTGGTTTCGCTCATCATGGCCAGTACCATCGTGTCGAGTGTGAATGAGAAGCGTAAGCGTCAGGCTTTCTTGATGATGCCTTCCACGAATCTCGAGAAGTATCTCTCGCTGCTGGTCTATACCTCCGTCATCTGTGTGGCTTGCATATCTCTGGCATTGGTGCTGGGTGACTGCTTGCGTATGGTTTGGTTTAAGACGGCATCATTTTTTGTAGTGCACCAGGTCCAGGCTTCTGTCAGCAACCCCGTAGATGCCTGTCATGCGTGGTCGTCGGCACTTCCCGGGCTGATAGGGAATCTGACACCGCATGTGTTGGGCGCTGATTCAGATCGTTATACATGGTTTTATATTGCGATGAATTTATTCGTGATATTTGCCATTGTCGTGTGGAATCTTTCTCTGATGGTAATCTGTGGCACACTGTTGCGCAAATATGCCTTTGTCGTCGCTTCTCTGATCATCATCCTCTGTTCCATTCTGCTGTCGTGGACGATCCATCACTTCGGTCTGTTCCTGTTCTGGGGCGATGTGTGGAAAGACGGAGTTCATTACGAATCGGAAGTGGGAACCTTGGCCTATGTGCTCGCAGTCCTGTTGCCCGTACTTACCGTCTTCAACTACTGGGCATCGTTCCATATCTTCAAGCATTTTGAACTAATTACTAATAAGTGGACTAATTATGACATTCGACGACCGTATCCCGTCGGTCCGTGAATATGCCGTGCTGCTGGAGGTGAACACGAATACGGCTGTGAAAGCCTACGAGCAGCTGGCCCGTGAGGAGATTATCTACAACAAGCGTGGTCTGGGCTACTTTGTGACGAAAGGGGCGAAGAAGCAGATTCTGAAAGCTCGTAAGAAGGAGTTTATGAAGGAGCGTCTGCCAGAGCTGTTCCGTCAGATGCGGTTACTGGATATCTCTATAGAAGATGTTGCCGATGCATGGGAGAAACAATGACTGTTCGTCACAATTGTGTGCATATTATCACAATTCTTTGGATTATATTGCAACTTTTTGTATTTTTGCATCGTCAAACAGACAAAATGAAAGTTAAACTAAGGTATAAAGGTTATTTATGATACATTTACAAGACATCAACAAGACCTATCAGGGAGCCCAACCACTCCATGTGCTGAAAGGCATCTCGCTCGACATTGCACAAGGGGAATTTGTCTCCATCATGGGAGCCTCTGGTTCTGGTAAGAGTACCTTATTAAATATATTAGGTATTCTCGACAACTACGACTCCGGCACCTATGAGCTGGCAGGAGTACCCATCTGGAACCTCTCAGAGCGCAAGGCTGCGGAGTATCGCAACAAGATGATAGGTTTTATTTTCCAGTCGTTTAATCTCATCTCTTTTAAGACCGCCGTGGAAAACGTTGAGTTGCCATTGTTTTATCAGGGGGTGCCCAGAAAGAAGCGCCATCAGATGGCTCTGGAATATCTGGAAAGACTAGGACTCCTGGACTGGGCGGAGCACTACCCCAACGAGCTGTCGGGAGGACAGAAGCAACGCGTGGCTATTGCCAGAGCACTCATCACCCGTCCGCAGATCATCTTGGCCGATGAGCCTACGGGTGCTCTCGACTCGAAGACCTCTGTGGAGGTGATGCAGTTGCTCAAGCGTCTGAATGAAGAAGAAGGTATGACCATCGTCGTGGTGACTCACGAGAGCGGTGTGGCGAATGAGACGAATAAGATTGTGCATATCAAGGATGGTGTCATCGGTAAGATAGAGGAGAACCTCAACCACGACGCCAGCCCCTTCGGCAGTGGAGGATTAATGAAGTAACTAGGCATCCTAGGCATCCTAGGTATCCTAGAAATATGGCAGACGGCCCGGCGCAACAAGCTCCGTACGACGCTTACAGGCTTCGCTGTGGCATGGGGCATCTTTATGCTCATCGTGCTGCTGGGTGCCGGAAACGGACTCATCAATGCCAACCTGAAGCAGAATGAGAACTGGCTGTCGAACTCGATGGCGGTCTGGGGCGGTATGACGTCCAAACCTTATCAGGGACTGAAGGAAGGTCGCAGGATCAGACTGCAGACGCCTGACCTTGCCATGACGGAGTCGGACTTCCCGGAACATGTCGATGAGGTGGGTGCTCGTTATGAGACCAGTACAACCATCAGTTATGGCGATGAGTATATCAGCACCACGATAGCAGGTGTCTATCCCGTACATACCAAAATCAACAAGCACGACATGCTCTACGGACGCTTTGTGAACGAGCTCGATATGCGTGAGAAGCGCAAGGTGTTGGTGCTGAGCAACAAGCAGGCCAAGGAGCTGGCACCGAAAGACTATTCTGCCTTGCTGGGTAAGTATGTGAAGGTGGGTAACTTCGCCTTCAAGGTGATCGGTATCTATAAGGATCGCGAGGAAGGCCAGTCTGAGGCTTACTCCAGCTATGCCGTCATCAAAGGTATCTACGGTGCCAACAATGATGAGGTAGGTAGCTTGGAATACACTTTCCACGGTCTGACGACAGAGAAGGCTAGCGATGATTTCGAAAAAGAGTATCGTCGTCGTCTGAATGCCAATCATCAGGTGCATCCAGACGATGAGCGTGCCTTCTGGATCTGGAACGGCTATAAGAGTCGCCTGCAGATGGATCAGGGTATAGCCATCATCCGCACAGCCCTGTGGGTTGTCGGACTCTTCACACTTCTATCAGGTATCGTGGGTGTATCTAACATCATGCTCATCACCGTGAAGGAGCGTACCCATGAGTTCGGCATCCGTAAGGCCATCGGTGCCAAGCCCTGGAGCATCCTGAAGCTGATCATCATCGAGAGTGTGATCATCACCACGTTCTTCGGTTATGTCGGTATGGTGCTGGGTGTAGCTGCCAATGAGTATATGGATGCAACGTTAGGTCACGAGACCATTGACACAGGCCTCTTCAAAGCCACGATGTTCCTGAATCCTACCGTAGGACTGGATGTGTGCTTCGAGGCAACGATGGTGATGGTGATTGCAGGAACGATTGCAGGACTGATCCCTGCTTACAAGGCAAGTAGAATCCGTCCGATAGAGGCGCTTCGCGCCGACTAGCCAGGCTAGAAATGCTAAATACTAGAAAATTATGAGAATAGATATTGATTCATACAGAGAAATCCTCGATACGCTGACGCGAAATAAGTCGCGTTCGTTTCTGACAGGCTTCGGTGTGTTCTGGGGTGTGTTCATGCTGGTGGCACTCATCGGAGGTGGTCAGGGACTGAAAGAGATGCTGGAGAAGAATTTCGAAGGTTTTGCACAGAACACCGTGATCGTGTGGAGCCAGCAGAC